>CAYWVP010000344.1:0-1502 GCA_964461605.1 uncultured Anaerolinea sp. | reverse complement strand
AGAGCGGGGTCACGTCGAGCAGGAGGATGTCTTTTACCTCGCCGCCCAGCACACCACCCTGGATAGCGGCGCCAATGGCGACCACTTCGTCCGGATTGACACCCTTGTTGGGTTCCTTGTTGATCAAGCCGCGCACCAGGTCGATTACCTGGGGCATGCGGGTGGAGCCGCCGACCAACACCAGTTCGTCGATGTCCGAAGCCTTCAGCCCGGCATCCTTAAGCGAGTTTTCAAAGGGTGTTCTACAGCGATCCAGCAAGTGCGCTGTCATCTGGTCAAAGCGGGAGCGGCTGAGCTTGGTGACCAGGTGCTTGGGACCATTGGCATCGGCAGTAATATAAGGCAGGTTGATCTCCGTTTCCATCACGGTCGAGAGTTCGATCTTGGCCTTCTCAGCCGCTTCACGCAGGCGTTGAAGCGCCTGGCGGTCTTTGCGCAGGTCAATCCCCTGGTCAACCTGGAACTGGTCAGCAGCCCAGTTGACGATCACCTCATCCCAGTCGTCACCGCCAAGGTTCGTATCACCGCTGGTGGATTTGACTTCGAAAACACCTTCACCAACCTCGAGCACGGAGACATCAAAAGTACCGCCGCCAAGGTCAAAGACCAGGATCTTTTCGTTTTTGCGTTTGTCGAGCCCGTAGGCGAGGGCAGAAGCGGTGGGCTCGTTGATGATGCGCATCACCTCCAGCCCGGCTATGGTTCCGGCGTCCTTGGTGGCCTGGCGCTGGCTGTCGTTGAAATAAGCCGGCACGGTGATCACGGCCTGGGTCACTTTCTCACCCAGAAAAGCTTCGGCGTCGGCTTTCAGTTTGCCCAGGATCATGGCTGAGATTTCCTGCGGCGAGTAGTCGCGGTCGGTCACCGGGATGCGCACACGCGCGTCCTTCATTGGACCGGCGACCACCTGGAAAGGTACCATTGTTCTTTCGGTTTCCACCTCATCGTAGCGGCGCCCCATAAAGCGTTTGATCGAGAATACCGTATTTTCAGGGTTGATCACCGCCTGCCGTTTGGCGGTTTGTCCCACCAGCCGTTCACCGTTCTTATTAAAGGCAACCACTGACGGGCAAAGGCGCGATCCTTCAGCGGTGTTGATCACCACCGGATCACCGCCCTGCATCACCGCTACAACCGAGTTCGTGGTGCCCAGGTCGATACCAATTATTTTTCCCATAGTAATTCTCCTTCTTGCTTTTAATCAGTTTGTTACCCCTAAAGAATAACAAACGAGTGTTAATAAATTATCAACAAAGCATCAGATTCATATCTGACGGGCGCGGGGGCATGACCGGCATGCTATAATCCTGCTAGGACAGGTACATCATGAAAAAGCAAACCCTATTAACCTTAAATTTCCTTCTCATCCTGGCGTTTTTCCTCTCCGGGTTCATCGCACCTGTGCAGGCGCAGTCTGACGCTCCCGCTGCGGTGGTGGTCACGCTGGAAGGACCCTTGACGCCTGTGTGGACGAGCCATTTGACCCGCGGCATCGACCAGGC
>CAYWVP010000343.1:0-1502 GCA_964461605.1 uncultured Anaerolinea sp. | reverse complement strand
GCCGCGGTGATGCGTTCACCGGTGTCAAGCGCGAGCACATTCACGATCGGTATGCCGCGGTCGGTGCGGTTGGCATCCGGGATCTGGTAAACCTTTTCGGAATAGACCTTGCCGCGGTCGGAGAAGAAGAGCACCGTGTGTAATGTGCGCGCCGGGATCAGGAAAACGATCTGGTCTTCATCGCGCACCGTCTGCCCGGAAACCCCGCGCCCCCCCCTGCCCTGTGTGCGGTACAGGCTTGCGGCTACACGTTTGATGTAACCCTTTTCAGTGAAAGTGATCAGCACGGATTCATCGCTGACAAGATCTTCTTCTCGAATTTCTTCGTGGGCTTCAACGGTGATCTTGGTCCGACGTTCATCACCATATTTCTCGCTGATCGCATTAACATCTTCCTTGATCAATCCCAGGATCTTCAGCGGATTCCCAAGCAGTTCCTCCAGGTAAGCGATGCGCGTCATGATCTCAGTATGTTCGTCTTCGATCTTTTGTCGTTCCAGGGCTGCCAATCGGCGTAATTGCATTTCCAGTATCGCCTGCGCCTGCAGATCGGATAATTTGAAGCGGCTCATCAGGCGTTCTTTGGCGGTTTCAACATCTTTTGATTCCCGGATCGTCTTGATCACTTCATCCAGGTTGGCCAAAGCAATGAGCAATCCATCCAGGATGTGCGCCCTGGCCCGCGCCTTATCCAGGTCAAATTGGCTGCGCCGGGTAATGATCTCCTGGCGATGTTCAATATAGAGTTGTAATGCCCGTTTGAGCGAGAGCAGCCGCGGTTCACCGTTGACCAATGCGAGCAGGTGCACCGAAAAAGTGGATTGCAGCGCTGTGTACTTGTACAGTTGATTGAGCACCATTTTGGGCTGGGCACCGCGCCGCAGCTCGATCACGATACTCATCCCGCGTTGATCGGATTCATCGCGCAGATCGGTGATCGCATCCAGTTTGCCGCCGCGCGCCAGTTCAGCGATGCGTTCGATCAAACTGGTCTTATTCAATTGATAAGGGATCTCGGTGATATTGATCTGGAAACGGTTGCCTTTCATTTCCTCGATGTGCGCTGTACCGCGCAGCACCAATCGACCGCGCCCGGTACTGTAAGCCTGCTGGATCGTGTCCCGCCCGACAATGATGCCGCCGGTCGGAAAATCCGGACCCTGCACAAAATGCATCAGTTCCTCGACCGAAATGTCTTCTACCTTTTCGTAGTGATCGATCATGTAACCGATCGCCCCCGCCAGCTCGCGCAGGTTGTGAGGCGGAATACTGGTCGCCATTCCCACTGCGATTCCGCTCGATCCGTTCAACAAAAGATTGGGCAGCCGGGAAGGCAGTACCACCGGTTCCTGAAGGGAACCGTCGAAGTTATCTACAAAATCGACCGTGTTTTTCTCAATGTCAGCCAGCATTTCTTCAGCAGCGGCGTGCAGGCGGGCTTCCGTGTAACGCATGGCCGCGGGCGGGTCGCCATCCACAGAACCGAAGTTGCCCTGCCCATC
>CAYWVP010000342.1:0-1509 GCA_964461605.1 uncultured Anaerolinea sp. | reverse complement strand
GATAATGTGGATAATATTTATCCTATTTATAGGAGGGATTATAAGAAAATAAAAAGACATCCACCTGCTTTACCACACAGATATGTTTCCATCAAAGCCAGGGCTTTTTTAGCATTACGGGATCAATCCATTTGATGTAACACCAGGCACAGTCATACCACGACCATCGACCATCAAAACCGGGGTTTCAGACCAACTGCTACTTTAATAATAAGGAAACGATAGAATGCCAAAAAAACACTTTTTCATGTTTCTGGCGATCGTTGCCATGGTTCTTTCAGCTGCTATACCAGCACAAGCAGCGCAATCACCACAAATCCCATTTCCGGGTAATGGAATACCACAATTTGTTCAACCTTTGCCGCTCCTGAATGTCCAGCAGGGAGGGACGATCAATACAGTGCTGGGAAACCAGGACCTCACGATCCGGATGTGCGAATTTGATGCGAACATTCTGCCTCCGGGCACATTCACGCCAGGGGTTCAGCCCACCACGCGCGTATGGGGCTACATCGTGGGTGATACCTGCCCGACCACGCCACAGGACACGTACATCGGACCGGTGATCGTGAACGACCGCGGGAGTTCAACCAATATTACATGGGTGAACGACCTGGGTGATGCTTCAACAACCCAGGTTCTTGCCTACAAGTACTCAACAGACCTGACTTTGCACTGGGCGGATCCCTTGATGCAGGGCGGTATGGAGAACTTTTGCAACCACATGGGTATGGTTCCTGCGTTCAACAGCCTCTGCGCCCAGAATTACGAAGGGTCCATCCCCGCGGTTGTTCACCTGCATGGCGGTGAAGTTCCACCAGAGCTCGATGGAGGCCCGGATGCCTGGTTTACAAGTGATGGACAACACGTTGGCGCGGGTTTTTACAGCGAAGGCTGGGACGGAGTGACGCCTCAGAATTTCGCAACCTACCGCTATCCCAACACCCAGGAAGCATCCGCCATCTGGTTTCACGACCACACGCTGGGGGCTACGCGATTAAATGTGTATGCAGGGCTGGCCGGGGGATATTATATAGAAGATCCCGAACTTCTTTCCCCTGCGCGAACCACCACCCGTGGAACAGTTGGCACCTGTACGACAGGATGCCTTCCGGATAACCTGCAATCCATTGGCGAAGTCATCCCGTTGGTGATCCAGGACCGCATGTTCGATTCAACCGGACAGCTTTTCTTCCCGGCAGACAGCGCGGGGAATGTGTTATGGACACCCAACGCGGAGCATCCTTACTGGGTACCCGAGTTCGTGGGAGACACGATTGTTGTCAATGGAAAAGCCTGGCCTTTCCTTGAAGTCCAACCCAAGCGATACCGGTTCCTCTTCCTGAACGGTTCCAATGCACGAACGTACGAAATGTTTCTGACCAACAAAACCAACACCGCGCCTGCACCAAAAATCTGGGTGATCGGTAATGACGGAGGATACCTGGATGCGCCTGTTGGTTTGAAGAAACTGGTCATGATGCCCGGAGAACGCTATGAAGTCATCAT
>CAYWVP010000341.1:0-1516 GCA_964461605.1 uncultured Anaerolinea sp. | reverse complement strand
CCAGCAGCGGATCACCTTTTTTCTGAGGTATCGAAACCGGCAGGATCTCTTCTGCTATTTTTCCGGCGTCCATCGCCGCAATCGCCCGCGCGTGACTTTGAGCAGCAAAGCGATCCTGTTCTTCGCGGGTAATGCCATACTGTTGAGCAATGTTTTCAGCGGTCTCTCCCATCGGGTCGGTACCGTAAAGTTCAGCCATGCGTGGATTGGGGAAGCGCCAGCCAAGCGCAGTATCAAAAGCAGTCAGGTTGCCGAAAGGAAAACCGCTTTCCGCTTTGCCGAGTACGTAAGGCGCACGGGACATGCTTTCAACACCACCTGCGATGAAGATATCCCCTTCTCCTGCCCGGATGGCATGAAAAGCAGCGTTGACAGCGGTCAGACCTGATGCGCACAAGCGATTGAAAGTAACAGCGGGTATGGTTACCGGCAATCCTGCCAGGAGGTTTGCCATGCGCGCCACATTGCGGTTATCCTCACCCGCCTGGTTGGCACAACCCAGGAATACCTGCTCCACATCCTGTGGATCCAACCCGTTGCGTTCCACCAGCGCCTTGATCACCAGCGCGGCCAGGTCATCCGGCCGTACCCTGGCAAGAGATCCCCCCAGCGCACCGATCGGGGTGCGAATTGCATCAACGATCACAACGTTTGTCATGTGGCTTCCTCCAGACAATGGTTCTTTCCATCATTCTACCATCACCTGAAAAACTGCCCCAACGAAGAGACCAACACACACAACCCGAATATTTGTACTATCCTTTATAATAATTCTGGTGCACCGCATGATTATGAAAAAATCTATGTCACAGAAATCGACTTTCCAATACCACTACTTACACATTCTGCTTTGCCTGGCATTATCCTTTACCTGGCTGAGTTCATGCCAGATTCCGGCTGATGTGGATACAGCACCCATTGAAGGAACCACCTACGAGATCGCTCCAGTCTTCAGGGAGTTTCATACTGCCCTGGGCGGCGATGATGTGATTGGTCCGGCGATCTCGCAGTTGTTCCTCTACCAGGAACTGGAATGCCAATACACTCTTAACACCCTGATGTGCCAGAATCCGCTTTTAAGCGGCAGTGAGCGTTTCATGCTCTACCCGCTCGGAAAAGCTTTTGACCTGAACTTTTCAGGGACGGAAATAAACGAGGATTCCACTGCGCGCGTGGTTAACGGGATTATCGTTTTTGAAGACTTCGTGCCCTTATTCGACCAGCTTTCCGGGGAGCAATACGCAGGGAATCCCATTACCGGGGTGAACATCAATTACAAACAACAGCGCATTGAACAGTACTTTGAAAACGTCGGCTTTTACAGGATGATGAATGATCCGGCAGGAGAAGCGAGTCTTCTCGCTTACGGCGCGTTTGCGTGTGATCAGAAATGCAGTTATCCTCCCCACGTCGATGCCATGTTATCCGATCCGGCTGAAACGATCCTTGATCAGCCTTTTAAAACGCTGCTTGACGAAATGGGCATCGGCTCCGCATTCGGCGTACCGCTCACCCA
>CAYWVP010000340.1:0-1528 GCA_964461605.1 uncultured Anaerolinea sp. | reverse complement strand
AGCTACGGGCCCCAGTGATCGTGCAAATTATATCATTGTCCACGACAAAATAAGACCCTTGACCGGAAGGATGTGCTGTTTTATAATTCAACTATTGAATATTGGAGCAGAATGAGCTATCCATCGAATGCAGAGCGGGATCTTGTCATACTTGAACACATTGAGCAGGATCCCGATACTTCGCAGGCAGCCCTGGCCTCACAGCTGGAGGTTGCAGTTGGTACAGTTAATTGGCACCTAAAACGCCTGATCGAAAAAGGCTATGTCAAGGTCAGCCGCCTGGAACGCAAGAAACTGAAGTACATCATTACACCAGAGGGTTTGCTCTTCAGAGCCCGTCTGACGGTGGATTACATTCAGAATTCCTTCAATCTCTACCGCCTGGTTCGTTTACGCGCCATCAGCACCCTGGATGAATTAAAAAAGCTGGGTTTCACCGAAGTATGCGTTGAAGGCAGCGATGAAGTTGCCGAGATCTGCCGCCTTACCTGTCTGGAACAGGGCATTTCCGTGGTGGAAGACGGGTCAGCGCCAATAATGAAGATGGTTGGACTAAAAGTCATTCTTACAACGAAGGAGCAGGCTTAAATGGCATCTGATCTCAACTTCTGGCAGAACAAGCGCGTTTGCGTTACCGGGGGGGCGGGCTTTCTTGGCTCATTTGTTACCCAAAAACTACACGAGCGCGGCGCTGCAGATGTGTTCATTCCGACCATCGAGAAATATGATCTTGTCCAGGCTGGCTCAATCCGTCAGATGCTGGATGACAGTAAACCTGACATGATCATTCATCTTGCTGCACAGGTTGGCGGGATTGGTGCCAACCGCGAACACCCGGCGGAGTTCTTTTACAACAACCTGATGATGGGTGTTCAGTTGATGCATGAAGCGTGGCTGCGTGGGGTTGAAAAATTCGTCGCGCTGGGCACCATCTGCGCCTATCCCAAGTTCACCCCGATCCCGTTCATGGAAGAGAACCTGTGGAACGGTTATCCCGAGGAAACCAACGCACCTTATGGGCTGGCCAAGAAAATGCTCCTGGTGCAATCGCAGTCTTACCGCCAGCAATATGGGTACAACTCGATCTTCCTGATGCCGGTCAACTTATACGGACCGCGGGACAATTTCCATCGGGCGAGCTCCCATGTGATCCCCGCGCTGATCCGTAAATGCCTCGAAGCCAATGAATCCGGCGCGGATGTGATCGAAGTATGGGGCGACGGTTCTCCAACGCGTGAATTCCTGTACGTTGAGGATGCCGCCGAAGGCATTCTGCTGGCATCTGAAAAATACAACTCCTCCGAACCGGTCAACCTGGGTTCGGGTATGGAGATCAGCATCAAAGACCTGGTGGAATTGATCGCTCGTTTGACCGGTTTCAGCGGTCAGATCAAATGGGATACAAGCAAACCCAACGGTCAGCCGCGCCGGCGCCTAAGCGTTGAACGGGCTGAACGGGAGTTCGGCTTTCGAGCACAGGTAAATTTTGAAGAAGGCCTGCGCCGCACGATCGATTGGTACCGCGATC
>CAYWVP010000339.1:0-1537 GCA_964461605.1 uncultured Anaerolinea sp. | reverse complement strand
GTCGATCAGGTCAGCAATAAAAACCACATCTTTTGAATCGGCTCTGGACTCCTGCGGGAACGCCAGCCAGCGCTTGGGAAAACCTGTACCGGAAGGATAAACGACGATGAATCCCTCCCGGTCGGCGATCGGATTCCATTGGCTCACATTCGCCTGATTGGCTGGCCATTGGGCGAAACCGTGAATGGTGATGACGAGAGGTACGGGTTGGGATTGATCGAGGTTTTCGGGCACGTGGAGCAGGTAGCGGCGTGTCTCGCCGGAGGAGATGATCCTGCCGTTCGTCCGGTTGACGATGGCAAAGGTCAGCGCGCCCAGCAGGACGATCAACAGCGCCAGGCTGCCAATGCCAGCCAGGGCGAGCAGGATGAGCCTGACTGCTTTCGGCAGGCGCCTCTTGGGTTGATGATTGCGATCAGGGTTCATAACACTCTCCGCGATCTGCAGATGTAAGCGAGGCGCGCGCAATATCCCGCACGCGATTGACGCCGCTGAAGAACTCGCGCATGATCACCAGAGAAAGATAGCGCCCTACCGGTGAGGGGATGGCGGGATCGTGCCTGGTAAAGGCACCCAGCAGCTTGAAGAAAACCATCTCAAGCCACAAACCGCGCTCCGCGGAGATACCAAAGCGTTCCTTGAAACTTGTGCGGTCAAAACGCAGACCAAACATGTCCATCATCATGCGGTAGCGCATCTGTTGGCGTTTGCTGAAGGGCTGGGCACCGGTGATCGCCATCTGACCGGCAGCGATGCGCTGCCCATACTCACTCAGCGAGAAAGTGCTGGCGTAAAGCGTGCCATCCAGGTAGGAGAACGAGCCGGAACCCACTGCGACATATTCTTCAGTGTCGACGATGTACTCGTCGATCAGGCTTGTTCCGCCCCGGGCAAACGTCCAGGCGGACAAAGGAATGAACTCCTTTGCCAGGCCGGCGCTGATCATGGCGTAATAATCCGCTTCACGGGCGGGCTTTAGCACTCCAACGCTATTCGCCATGGATTGGCGTACGGATGGAGAGGTCATCAGGGGATAGAACGTGACCTGTTGAGCGCCGGATGCGATGGCGCTTTGGATGTCGTTGCGCAGGATTTCAGGCGTCTGGCTGGGGAAGTTGAAGATCATATCCACGTTGAGCGACTTGAAAAACGGGGCGGCATAGCGGATGCTTTCCAAAATACCGGCACCGGAACCGAATTTTTCATAACGGTTCATTTGTTTGAGCAAGCCATCATCAAAGCTTTGCACCCCGACAGAAAGCCGTTGAACGCGGTCTTTCAGCAGGGGGACGATCTCAGGGTTGAGGTGGTTGGGGTTGGTCTCGCAGGAAACCTCGCGGACGCCGAACAGCTCGCGCGCCAGGTCGATGGTGGCGACCAGTTCCTCCGGCAGGATGGTGGGGGTGCCACCGCCGAAGTAAAGAGAGGAAAAGCGGTAACCCAGTCCAGCCAGGATACGCATTTCTTCGCGCAGCGACGCAAAGTACGCGTGGGCTTTTCCATGGTTGAGGACAAAGCGGTTAAAGGAGCAGTAAGG
>CAYWVP010000338.1:0-1538 GCA_964461605.1 uncultured Anaerolinea sp. | reverse complement strand
CCTCTAACCGTGATCCTGCACAAGTCGCTGGAAGAGGATTGTGTCAAGATTGCTCAACTTATCACACAGCACGAGGTAAAACTTGTTATTGTCGGTCAGCCACTTGGTGCGGATAATGAGATCAATCGCCAGAGCCGCCACTCACAAAAGGTGGCTGAGGGGTTGCGTACGGTCGTTTCTGTACCGGTCGAGTTATGGGATGAGAGTGACAGCACGAATACTGCCAAGGAAATCAAGCTGGAGCTGGGTGTGAATCGGAAAAAGCGAGCCGGTCACCAGGATCATGTCGCTGCTGCGGTCATCCTTCAATCCTACCTGGATGCTCACGAAGAACGGGGTGAGAATGCGGGATCGTAATCGTTCCTGTTTTTCGGTTGTGTCAATCTTCGCCTTCTTTCTGCTTCTCATCGTTCTGGGTGGCTGGTTCACCGTCCCATTCCTGGCCGAGAGGCATTTTGGCGAACCCATAGCCAGCCTGACCGGGTTTGACCGTTGGAACTTCAGCCGGCAGGTCCTGGCGGGCAGGACAGACCTGCTCAGCAGCGTTTCCAGTGTTGGCGATGAACAGAAATTTACCATTTCAAGTGGTGAATCAGTCAGCAGCGTCGCCGCGAGGTTGGAAGAAGCCGGTCTGATCAATGATGCCAAAGCTTTTCGAGCTTACCTGGTTTACAAGGGGTTGGATTCAAGCATCAAAGCAGGGAAGTTCAAATTGTCTGCATCACAAACAAGTCTCGAGATCATCGGAGCCATCCAATCGCTTTATTCAGCGGTTGTTCCGTTCTACGTTTATCCCGGCTGGCGGGCTGAGGAGATTGCAGCTGCTTTACCGACCTCGGGTATTGAAGTCAGCCCTGAAGACTTCCTCAATGTTGTATACCATCCAAATAAACTCTCTGGCAGAACAGAATTCGCCGAGTTCCCTTCACTGGATGGGTTCCTATTCCCCGGCGAATATGAGATCGACCGTAAGATCAGCGCAGAAGAACTGGTATTGACCTTCCTGGAGCGATTCTCACAACAGGTACCTGCAGAAGCGATCAACAATATTAACGCACAGGGATTATCCCTCTACGAAGGGATCACGCTTGCCTCCATCATTCAAAGAGAGACTTTCATGGACGAGGAACGCGCGTTGATGGCATCCGTTTTCTACAACCGTTTAAGGGATGGCATGCGGCTGGAAACCGATCCAACTGTTCAATACGCGCTTGGATATTCAAATAAATGGGGTAACTGGTGGAAGACACCCCTGCGCTCCGGTGATTTACAGGTGGATTCTCCTTACAACACTTACATTATTTACGGATTACCACCGACCCCCATTGCCAATCCAGATCTGCCTTCGATCGAAGCGGTGGCGAATCCTGAGGTGACCGGATATTATTATTTTCGAGCATTGTGTGATAATTCCGGATACCACGATTTTTCTGTCTCTTTTGAGGAACATACATCCAAAGGATGTCAATAATAAAAAGAGGAGGTGTTTTGTAGTGCACCCCATTTGTTAGACAAAAATTAAGTGGAAAAGAAGGACT
>CAYWVP010000337.1:0-1540 GCA_964461605.1 uncultured Anaerolinea sp. | reverse complement strand
GGAAGTCTGGTTGGAACGAAGCAATTGACGGGTTCATACTTTCCTTCAGGCTTTCAGGGCGGTAAGGATCAGGTTGCCGCTGGTTTCCGGTGAGAAGGGGTTGCCCTGCATACTGCCGTATGCTTGGACGGCGTTAAAACCGGTTTTAACCAGTGCTTGTTCCAGATCGGCGTGCAACTGGGCACGCAGCATGGTGCTGGAAACTGTGGACTGCCACCCTTTACCTCCGCTTTGTTTCAGGGTGACAATGTTGAAGCGGATCAATCCGCCGGGCAAAAAGTCGTAAAAGCGCTGGAAGATCCATTCCCCTTCTGCGTCGCGCAAAGTTTGCGGCTCCATCCAGCGTTCCTCGCGGCGCATCACGGCGTCAAAGTTGCGATTCTGGATGAGCAGCATGCCGCCCGGATGCAATACTGCCGCAAAATCCGTCAGGGCATCGACCAGTTCATGTTCACTGAGCAGGTGCGGCAGCGAATTGCCCAGGCAGAGGACCAGGTCGAACTTTTCATCTTCGAATGCACTGGAGAGGTCTCCCAGGCCGGCTGCCTTGAACCTCACGTTTACACCGGCAGCGCTGGCGTTCAGTTCGGCTTTCTCGATCATCTGCGGGAAGAGGTCGGCCGCGCTGACATGGTGACCTGCCCCGGCGAGCGCGATGGCGTGCATGCCGGTACCGCAAGCCGTATCCAGGATGTTCAGCGCTTGAGAGGGTGTGCGCTGCAGGCTGGCGATCTGGTCGTTGATGAAGGGCAACTCGTAAGCCAGGCGATCCTCCCAGTTCACGAAGCGGTCGTAATTCGCTGAAAAAGTCTCGTACATCTCAACCTCCACTCGAGGGCGATCACAAATTATCCCTGTTTTTGATTAGAATGATTAATAAGTATTTCAAGTTCCTATACAATAGCAGAAACGGGCTATGCCTGCAATACGCCGGTTTAATAACAACGAGGGGTTAGTGTAATGAAGAATTGGTTTCTGGAATTTTATCCTTACCTGGGGTGGGCAGGCAGCCTGACCATCCTGGTGTGCAGCCTGATCGCCGCATCTGCCTACCGCGGCAAGGAAGGCGAACGCTATTCCATCACGCGCCACTTTGTTTCAGAACTGGGAGAAACGGGTGTGTCGCGGCTGGCGCAGGTGTTCAACGCCGGGTTGATCGCGGGCAGTTTCCTGCTGTTGCTGATGATGCCCGGGGTAGGGATGAGCCTGAACAGCGTGTGGGGGTACGTCGGCAGCGCGTTTGGCATGATCGCGGCGACAGCCTGCCTGTTCGTGGGAGTCTTCCCGATGAACAACATCAAACCGCACACGGTTGCCGCGATGACCTATTTCAGGGCAGGGCTGGCAACCGTTCTCGTTTTCTGCATCGCCATCATCGTCCAGCCGGCTGAGGGGCGGGTGATCCCGCTCTATGCGCTTGTCATCGGCGGGCTGGCATTTGCCGCCTACGCATCCTTTCTCCTCCACGCCGGCAACATGGCGAAACGGCAGCAGGCGAACGCGCTGGATACAGCCGAGGTGAAGGTGCGGCCGCGTTTCT
>CAYWVP010000336.1:0-1544 GCA_964461605.1 uncultured Anaerolinea sp. | reverse complement strand
TTCAACGCCCCGATATTGATCACCATATCGATTTCGGTCGCGCCGTTATCCAGCGCATTACGGGTTTCAAATGCTTTTACCTCAGGCGAGGTCGCGCCAAGGGGAAAGCCGATCACCGTGCAGACTTTTACATCGGAATCCTTGAGCAGGTCGGCACACAACTTTACATGGGTCGGATTTACGCATACCGAAGCAAAATGATATTTTTTCGCCTCAAAGCAGAGTTGAGCGATCTTATCACTCGTCACATCCGGTTTGAGCAGCGTGTGATCGATCATGCCTGCCAGCGAGCGGTCCTCCGGGATCACACCCACAGTGGAGGTTAACCGTTCAGCTCCGGCGCTGACCACATGCCCCGCATTGTCAAAACAGGTTTTCACCTTCACGCCGTCGGAGATATCCACTACGCAATGCGCCCCGCTGCCATTCTTCTGGCGTTCTTCCTGCTCCATCATCGCCAGCAGCACTTCGCGGGTGATGATCTCGACCAGGGTTTCAATCGTTTTCAAATCCGGTGTCATGATGCCTTCCCATCCCTGCAATACTTTTTTTCGATCGCAACGATCTTGTCCACCCGCTTGGCATGCCTGCCCCCGCCAAAATCAGTTGCCAGCCAGGTCGTCAGGATCTGTTTGGCAAGATTGTTGCCGATCAGGCCGGCGCCAAGGGTTAGCACGTTGGCATCGTTGTGTTCACGGCTGTTTACAGCCGTAGCATAATCATAGCACATGGCGGCCCTCACACCGGGCACTTTGTTAGCCGCCATACAGGATCCAATCCCGGCTCCGTCAATAACCACACCTCGCCAGGCTTTCCCCTCAGCCACCAGCGTCGCCACAGCCAGGGCAATATCGGGGTAATCCACCGGGTCAGCGGTACTGGTGCCACAGTCCTGCACAGTGTAACCAAGAGTGTTCAATTCCTTGATGAGCAGGTTCTTAAGCTCCACGCCGCCGTGATCTGTCCCGATGGCAACTACTTTCCGAGCAGTGTCGCCAGGAGTGTTAGGAACAACGAGCGGCTGATTTTCGGAAGTTTTCGCGGGTTGTGGAACCGGGGCTGATGCGCCGGCCAATTCCGTGCCAAGCGTCTGCCGTACCACCCTGGTCACGATTTCGTGAATTTCGTTATCTGAGACCGGACTCATCTACCCAGGAACTCCATACTTGACGTTTGATTGCAAATGTTGGATAATGTAACTGGTAGTGACCACATTACCAGTGATCAAAAATATGATACCACTTTAAGAACAAATGTCAAGAACGATCGATCCATACACCGCTGTGCCCAAGTACTATCAGCTTGCTTCTATTTTACGTCAAAAGATAGAAGAAGGCGAATGGCAACCGCGCTCCCCCATTCCGTCAGAACGCCAGCTCGAGGTGATCTATCACATCAGCCGTACAACGATCCGCGAGGCGATCGACAGCCTGGTGCTGCAGGGTTACCTGTACCGCGAGCACGGGCGGGGTACCTTTGTTTCGCCCCGCAAATTACAAAAAGGATGGATGGAATTGACCAGTTTTTCGGAGGACCTGTTGAAG
>CAYWVP010000335.1:0-1545 GCA_964461605.1 uncultured Anaerolinea sp. | reverse complement strand
CCGGGACAAATGTCCGGCGGGCAGCAGCAGCGCGTGGCGATCGCCCGCGCCCTCATTCACAACCCCAGCCTGGTGCTGGCAGATGAACCCACCGCCAGCCTGGATACAGAACGCGCTTACCAGGTGGTCGAGACCTTTGCCGGTCTGATCCACGAACAGAAACGCGCCGGGATCATGGTCACCCACGACCTGCGCATGTGTGAATATGTTGACCGTGTGCTGATGATGCAGGACGGAAAACTGGTGCGGATCTTCTCCACGCGGGAAGAGATATTACAGCTTGCCCGCGGCGGACGGGAAAACGACTGAGGATTTAGTTAATGAACATCTGGTGGATCCGGCGCGACCTGCGATTGCACGATAACCCTGCCCTGGCTGGTGCATTAGAAAAGGGTCAGGGTGTTCTGCCGGTATTTGTACTGGATGAACAGCTGCTGTCCAAACCCGCTGAAAAACGGCAGGCGTTTCTGTTTGCCGGTTTAGGCGCGCTGGAGGTTGACCTGCGCAGGCTGGGCTCCGGCCTGGTGGTACGCAGGGGCAACCCTGTAGAGGTCATCGCGCAGCTGGCAGCCGAAACAGGGGCGGATGTGGTTTATGCCGAAGAGGATTACAGCCCTTACGCTGTGAAACGCGATAAAGCCGTGGCACGTAAAGTAAAACTCAAACTGGTGCATGGGCTTGGCGTACACCCTCCCGCGCTGGTCACCAAGGCGGATGGCAGCCCCTATACAGTATTTACACCGTTCAGCAAGGTGTGGAAAGCGCTGCCGTTTTCTAACTACACGCATCCAGCACCGGTAAGACTGCCCCCGCTGCCTTCAGTGCTGAGCGAGGATATCCCGGCAACTCCCACACTCGACCACTTCCCGGCTGGAGAAAAGGAAGCGCTGCGCCGCCTAGACACCTTTCTCTCCGGACCGGTGCGCAACTACCCAGACGCGCGCAACCGTATGGACCTCGACGGCACTTCGTCACTTTCCCCGTACCTGCGCTTTGGCATGCTTTCAGCCCGCACAGCAGTGAGCGCAGCGATGGAAACCGCCCGGGAAAGCGATGATCCCATGGTACGCAAGGGCTACGAGGTGTGGATCAACGAGCTGATCTGGCGCGAGTTCTACCAGGCGATCCTGTACCACTTCCCGTTTGTGCTTAAAACCGCTTTCAATTCCGGCTTGCGCAACATCCCCTGGCGCAACGCACCCGCTGAATTGCAAGCCTGGCAACAGGGTCTGACCGGTTATCCGGTGGTGGACGCCGCGATGCGCCAGATGAACGCGACAGGTTGGATGCACAACCGCGCCCGCATGATCACTGCTTCGTTCCTGGTGAAGGACCTGCTCATCAACTGGCAGGAGGGTGAACGCTGGTTCATGCAAACCCTGGTCGATGGCGACCCGGCCGCCAATAACGGCGGCTGGCAATGGACCGCCGGCACCGGAACCGATGCAGCCCCTTACTTCAGGATCTTCAATCCCGTGTTGCAGGGGAAAAAGTTCGATCCGCTGGGCGATTATGTACGCCGCTGGGTACCTGAGCTGGCGCGTG
>CAYWVP010000334.1:0-1549 GCA_964461605.1 uncultured Anaerolinea sp. | reverse complement strand
CTTCAATACATTGATCATCTTAGTCCCGACCCTTACCGGATGAATGGATATTAATAATAGGCGACGCCTTATTTTGAGACTTCCGCCAAAATAATTATACGACGTACTGCCATTTTGGGATGATGTATTGCAGAATTGTAAAGTGATCCCCCATGGCAACGTGACGATTGGCTATTTGTTTTCAGTATACCAGAATCGTTAATAACCAGGCAACCAGTGCCGCGCTGGCAGTGCACAGGAAGTTGACCACATCATTATTCATCCACCTCCACCCCCGCAAGAGCGATGTGGGTGTCTGGCAGGTGTGCAAGGGTGTCTTTTCTGTTTCCTTTGCGCATTGCGAACACCAGTAGATCGCCTGAACGGTCGCACCAAGCAAAGAATCCACCAGGCTGCCGATGAAACCCGCGCCGGCAATAATAAGCCCGAACCATAGCCGATCAGTCAGCAGGGTCTCCGTAATCGGCCAGAAGAGCAGGGCCGCCAGGGCGATCAACAACGAGCCGGCGGAGGCAGCCAGCGACCCAGCCAGGCTGATGGCACCTGAAGTACCCCGTGGAACACGCTGCCAGCTGCGGATATTGCGCGGCCAATCAGGACTGAAAACCCCCAGTTCGGTCGCCCAGGTATCGGCGTTGGCGGCCGCGAAAGCAGCGCTGAACAGCACCCAGGGCAGCACGGATTGAGGCCAGAAAATCGAAGCCAGCGCCGCCAATCCAGCCATTCCCCCATTCGCTGCCACCTGCCCTGCATCACGCCGCGCCCCCTTGGCAAAATTCTGCTCCAGATCTTTCTTTCTGTTCTTAAGTACACGGGACAGGCCGCTGGAGGTAATGAAAAAGGTCAGCAGCACTACCGCCCAGGGCAAACCGCCAAAGCCAAACACCACCACGCCCAGTAGAAAAGCCGCCAACGCGCCGCTGCGGTTGAGCGATCTCACCCGGTACGCAGCATACGCCACCAGCGCTGCCAGCAGCACACCTAAAATGATTCGCAGAGGATCCAACATGAACGGCTGCCTCTAAACCAGGAAAAGCAGCAGAATTGCGATAAACAACAACACTGAGGTGATTACCCCGGCAGCCCAAAGTAAATAAGCGATCACGCGGGTATCGAACCGCCGGTACGCAAAAAACCCGGTGATCAGATCAAAAAAGTTGAACACCACCCCGATGATGGGCAATAAAAGCAGCCGGCTGGATTGGACTGGCTCAAGCGGTATACCGGAACTATCGTAACCAAGGGAAACCGTCTGTCTGAAAGGAACAAAGATGCTGGTTCCCACCAGCAGCAGGAGCGCAAGCGCTGCACCGGTCGGGATCAATACGCGCGCCAGCCTATCCTTAAAGACCTGGTTGAAGAAAGCGGTGGGAACTGCCGTGTGTGCTCCGATGGGCGAGAGGCTGCCCATTTCGATCACGCGCTGAAAACGGCGTGTGAAATCCTCGGGGTCCTGCGGAGAGAGGATCAGTGTCTTGTTGATCGCTGACACGATCACCAGGTCAGATGCACTGCTCGCGATGAACTCCACCCGCCCCAATTCCTCATG
>CAYWVP010000333.1:0-1562 GCA_964461605.1 uncultured Anaerolinea sp. | reverse complement strand
CCAGGTTTTCCGCATCATTGGGTGTGGTCGCAGCAAAAACCTGGGCGTGCTGAATGTCCGCCTGCTCCAGGATGTTGACATCCAATGGGTTGCCGGTAATTATGGATTCGGTAGGTAGTTCTTTGTGAATGCGCGCCAAAATTTCCGCACGATGTTCCACCACCCTGACTTTGTGGTCGATCGCGATCAACGATTTTGCCAGCTGAGCGCCAGTGCGCCCTCCACCTGCGATGATTACAAACATGTCAGTCCTCCTGCCTTTGCCTAAGATTGGCGCGAGTGTCCTGAATACCTTCCATCGTGGCAGCAACCGCCAGAATATCTCCCGAATTCATGATCGTATCCGCTTCAGGCAGGAAAGCATTTCCAGCCCGTGTGATCGCAATCGGCTTGCATTCTCCGCAGGTGATCAGATCATGGATGCGTTTCCCGCCCCAGGTGGCCGGGATTTCAATTTCATAAACCTCCACCTCTCCATTACCAGCTGAAAAAACGGTCCGGCCTTCAGTATCCAGGAGTAATTCTTCGATTCGCTGAGAACCCCAGCTGGTGGAACTGATTACCTGTATGTTGAAAGATTCGAAAAGGGGGCGCAGATGCGGGTCGTAATTTCTCGCCACAACATTGGCAATGTTGTATTCCTTTTGTGCGATGTGACAGATCACCACATTTAATGTGTCGCTATCCGTTACCGCAGCCAGGCCATCACATTTTTCGATCCCGGCACGTTTTAATACCTCCTGGTTGAGCGCGTCTCCTTCCTGTATCCTTCCCATAAATTCCGGGGGAAGGTTATTGAAAGAGGCGACGTTTTCATCCACGACCGATACCTGGTGCCCGCGCTTAAATAAGCTGTACGCCAGTTGTGCGCCTATCCTGCCGCATCCAATGATAATGATTCGCATTTTTCCTCTACACTCTTAATCCACCTGGTATGGCACTTCCAGGATCACAATCCCATTTCTTGATAACAATACTTTTCGCAATGTTTCTGCAGTTTGTGCATGTAATGCGTTGGTGATCGCCTGCCGCGGGATGAACTGCGGAACTACGATGCTGATGATCTCATTTGCCTTGCGGCTTCGATCGATCTCTTCAACATATTCAAGCAGTGGTTCGATAAACAAACGGTATGGTGATTCGATAACGACCAGGCGGTATCCCTCACCCCACATTTCCCATTTATCCCGCAATTTTTGCGTTTCCGCAGGGTCGATCGATACGTGCACGGCAGTAATGTCAGAAGATTGTGTCTTCGCGTATCGCAACGCATTTAGTGTTCCTTTGTGTACACTGCTCACCAGCAATAGCACCCTCTGATGTGCAATGCGCGCCAGGGGCTGATACTCATCCAGAGAAAGGTCTTTTGCCAGGTTGCTGTAATGCTTGTGGATGGCAGAGAAGACAAATACCAGGCTTGGGATCAGGATCACGACGATCCAGGCTCCATCAATGAACTTGGTGATGGCAAAGATGATCATAACAATGAAAGTAACAAAGGCACCGAAACCGTTGATGATCATCTTGTGTAACCAGGCTGGATCGTGTTTTAGTACGGATCC
>CAYWVP010000332.1:0-1573 GCA_964461605.1 uncultured Anaerolinea sp. | reverse complement strand
GTGTATCGGGTCTGACGCAAACACTCGTGAAGGCAACCCCGCTGCTGCTGGTAGGATTGGGAATTTGTATTGCTTTCCGCGCAAGTGTCATCAACATTGGCGGTGAAGGATAGATCATCTTCGGAACAATGGGGGGAATGATGGCGATTAGTTCCGTGAGTGGCTGTAGTCGCAAGGATTTCGTCAGTTGGTACCCCCGGGTTTTTTCAAGCAGTACTATGAGCCAGTAAATAGTCGCTCAAAATATCCGTGGCCGGGTATGAAGGTCCTATTTGTGCTGTGGTGTAGATCATTGTATACGGCAGGTACAACAATGTGTAGGATTTGAAGTACCACGCAGCCTTTGATAATGCCGGTGCGCACGTGGACTATTGACCAGGCTTTGCTGCAAACGCAACTACCTGGTCGGTGATTGGTGCTGATGGTGGAGAAAAAGATGGGAAGGTAGGTGTTAATAAAGCCCGACGGTTCTAATCAACCGGTTGATGCCCGGATGATTAATTCCGGTTCAATTGTAATGTAGGGTTCATCCAATTTTTCCCCCTCTATCGTAGAAACCAGCATTTTCGCCAGTTTACGTGCAATTTCGTAGGTTGGCTGGTACATGGTGGTCAGTGGTGGATTGGTGAATTCGGTTTCCGGGATACCATCGTAACCTGCAATGGCCAGTTCGGTGCCAATGTAGAGACCCTTTTCTCTGGCAGCGCGAAGCGCTCCCAAAGCCGTCAGATCGTTGCAGCCGATAATTGCAGTTGGTGTTTCCGGCAATTTCAACAACTCGTTGGTGATTTGGTAACCACGTTCTTCAGTGAGATCTCCGTTTTGTACGAGCGAGGGGTCTAGATGAATTTGCGCGCGTTCCAGTCCATTCCGGTAACCCTCGTAGCGGTTGGCGTGGAGCACAAGATCAGGTGATGCCCCGATAAAAGCAATGCGGCGGTGACCTTTTTCCACCAGGTGGGCGACCATTTTTTCCATCCCTTCGCCGTCGAGTACATCGATGTGAGGATGGTTCGCAGTGGTATTGCCTATGCCCAGGGAAACAACTTTCACGTGATGCTGGTTCAAATAATCGATGCGCCAATCATCTAAACGGGTTCGGTTGATGACGATGCCGTCCACACGCCCACTTTGAATCCACTGCAGATATTGATGTTTTTCCTTGTCGCTGTTCGGCGGGCAAGACGTGATGATGAGATCAAGATTCCAGGCGGCAATTTCATCACAAAGGCCGGTGAGAAAGCTCACATAGAACGGGTCGGTAAACCGAGGCGAGCTTGTTGGGAGAATATAGCCGATGGCATCAGCCCGTTTACGCCTCAACTGGCGGGCAGCAAAGCTGGGTTCGTAACCGATCTCGAGCGCGGCAGCCTCGACGCGTTTGCGGGTTTCTTCTGCCACATCACCGTAGCCATCAAGGGCACGGGAAATAGTAGTGATGGAGAGATTTAGTTTTTTTGCTAAGTCGTGAATAGTAACAGACAACCGAGTCCTCCAAAACGTTTTGTATCAGGCTAATTATAATCCGGATTTAGCATTATTCCGGGGGGTTGAACCCGCAAAAACATGTTGT
>CAYWVP010000331.1:0-1576 GCA_964461605.1 uncultured Anaerolinea sp. | reverse complement strand
TATGCCGCGCAGTGTCATTTCAGATTTCCCTCATTTCCACCTGTTTGGTACCTTCCTGTTCCTGATAGCTACCAAAAAAATTCTTCCAGGTATGATCTATATACGATTGGACTTGTCTACCGTTTGCCAAGCGCTTTGATCACCTGGTCAGCGGCAATTTTGCCAGTCAAAAACGAGATTGGTAAACCGGATGGGCTGTAAGTCCATTGACCTGCCTGGAAGACTCCCGGAATTGGGGTTTTCACCGCATTCATGATCTTCGGGATGCGGCTTTCCGCCGGGATGGGCTTGTTATCCAACCCCCATCCTGTGATCGCTCCCTGGAAGTTGCCGGAGTATTTCTCCAACGTAAGTGGTGTTGAGGAGAACCGGTGCAGGATGGACCACTTGATCCCTGGAAATATGGAATTGTTCAGTGTCTCGATCATGCGGGTTTCACAGTAGGCCTTGAAGTCTTCATACCAACCCGACTGCTCAATGGATTTCGTCAAGCTGTAATCAAACAGAACGCTGATGATCAGACCTGTCTGGTTGGGGGGCGCAAGTGTGGCATCCCGCATGACCGGGCAGGAAATTTCATAGGTGGTCAGGGCGAAAAACTTATCAAGCCATTTCTCGATGGTTTCCCGGTCTGCGTTCAGCGGAATTTTGCCCGCCTGCGATTGACCCGCCCGGCTCGGCGTGTAGAAGAAGTGTTCGGTGGCAATCCCGGAAAAATATTCTTTGGGTATATCCAAACCCAGGAACAATGTGTAGACCGAATCGTTACCGGTCTTGTCGCTGAGCTCCTGCTTCCTGGCGTCAATTTTATGGCTAACCCCGGGGTCAGTTTCTCCATCAAGGTCGAGGATCCGGTAAAGGGTTTTAAGATCCGCCGCCCAGACCAATCTCTCGTACCCG
Source organism: uncultured Anaerolinea sp. (assembly GCA_964461605.1). Classification (GTDB taxonomy): domain Bacteria; phylum Chloroflexota; class Anaerolineae; order Anaerolineales; family Anaerolineaceae; genus UBA6107. The sequence goes on along the minus strand of CAYWVP010000331.1, from coordinate 676 downwards.
TAAGAATTTCCCTGTGAATCCACGATCGTTTTTTTGTGAGGATCGACACTTTTGATCTCTGTGTTCGTGCTGATCGTGCCATCGTGTGCTTCAATAAACGAAATCATCTGTTGGGGCAGTTTTCCAGTACCGCCCAACGGATAGTGATAATCAATGTAGAGTTTTATGTAACTCAGGGCAAAAAATGCCGGCGTTGCGCGGAAGAAATGCTGGGCGATGATGTCCAGCAAAGCCTGGTTTTGGGAATATCTTCTCAAGAAGTCCAGCACCGGTTCATTCAATGCAGAAATTTTGGGCGCGGTGAAGGCATATTTTACGACCCAGGGCAGTATGACCTTGCCCATGTAAGCCATATCCTGCTTGAAATCAAGAAAGATCGGGTTGTCGATTCCGTATTGCACATCCATGTAATGCATGATCTTGTGGATTTCACGGATGATTAAATTGATCTCCCGGGTGCTTTCGGGATACAGATCATTCAGCAGGGATTGATACGCATGAATATCCTCATCTGAATTGACCTTGATTACTTTGTCCTCGATCCCGATGGAAACGTGGTTTTTCACAAACTCGATGTTTAACCCCAGGGATTTCAGCATGGGGAACAGCACGCCGGAATTCTCCATCGCGCGGATCCCGCCGTCGTAGGTGAACCCGTCGCGGACAAACGAGTTTG
>CAYWVP010000330.1:0-1580 GCA_964461605.1 uncultured Anaerolinea sp. | reverse complement strand
GGCAGGTTGATCTCGGTCTGCTGCACGGTGGAGAGCTCGATCTTGGCTTTTTCAGCAGCTTCTTTCAAGCGCTGCAGCGCCTGGCGGTCGTGGCGCAGATCGATGCTGTTGGCTTTTTTGAACTCCTCGATCAGGTAATCCATCACGCGCAGATCAAAGTCATCGCCGCCCAGGAAGGTATCCCCATTGGTGGAGCGCACCTGGAAAACCCCTTCGCCAACATCCAGTACAGAAATATCGAAAGTGCCGCCGCCGAGGTCGTATACCGCGATGATCTCGTTCTTTTTCTTATCCAGCCCATAGGCCAGGGAGGAAGCGGTCGGCTCGTTGATGATGCGCAGCACCTCAAGCCCGGCGATACGCCCGGCGTCTTTGGTGGCATTCCGTTGTGAGTCGTTGAAGTAAGCCGGCACGGTAATCACTGCCTGGTTGACGGTCTCGCCCAGGTAGGCTTCGGCATCTGCCTTGAGTTTGCTCAGGATCATGGCGCTGATCTCGGCGGGGCTGTATTCCTTGCCGTCGAGGGTGACGCGGACGTCACCGTTGCCCGCCGCGGAGATCTTGAACGGCACGCGGCTGATGGTGCGCTGCACTTCCGGGTCGCTGAACTTGCGGCCCATCAGACGTTTGATCGAAAAGATCGTGTTTTCGGGGTTGACGATTGCCTGGTTGCGCGCCGCGCGCCCCACAATGCGTTCGTGGTTCTTGTTGACAGCGACGACGGAAGGCACAAGGCGTTCGCCTTCTGCGGATGGAATGACGACGGGTTCTCCGCCGGTCATCACCGCGACAACTGAGTTGGTAGTACCGAGATCAATTCCTATGATTTTTCCCATAATTTCCTCTTTGTTTTGTAGTTTATTTTGCCACGCGCACCATTGCCGGACGCAATGTGCGGTCGCCTAATGTGTAGCCCTGGCGAAATACTTCGATCACTTCGCCGCTCTCAAATTCCGCGTTCTCCTCGTGAGAGATCGCTTCATGAATATTCGGATCAAATTGAACCTTGTTCTGGTAGATCCGGTTTACGCCTTCACTTTCCAGGATTGTATAAAGCTTGCGCGTGATCAACTCGATCCCGCTCGCCCAGGCAGCGCCAGCCGCATCTGCGGGCTTGTCCTTCAAAGCCAGCTCCAGGTCATCCAGGATAACTAGGTATTTTTTGATGATCGAGCCGGTGATATCCTGGCGGGATTGGGCGTGATCACGTTCGATACGCTTCTTGTAATTGACAAATTCCGCGCGTTCCCGCTGCCAGCCTTCCAGGTTGGCACAAGCGTTCTGTTCAGCTTCTGCGAGGCGGGCGTTCAATCCTTCAATATCTTTTCGGGTTGCTTCTTCCGGGGTAACGGAAGTCTCTACTTTTTCTTTCTGTGCATTATGACGGGTTTTACCGTGTGATTTGGTGGATTCTTCCATGACTTTTTCCTTTACAACATTTTTTATTCAACAATCGTGTCATTCACCAGGTCAGAAAGCATACCTGAGAGGAATCTTACGATTGAAATAGTCCTTCCATACGGCATCCGCATAGGTCCCAGCACACCCAGGGTACCGGTGGCCAGACCGGGGGTGCCGTA
>CAYWVP010000329.1:0-1589 GCA_964461605.1 uncultured Anaerolinea sp. | reverse complement strand
TGGGCGTAGCAATTCCCGCAGCACCCGCTTCCGTGGGGGTCTATGAAGCATCCGTAATGGGAGCATTTGCTGTCCTGGGTGCCTCCGGAAGTTCAGGACTTGCTTATGCCATTATCCTGCACCTGGTTCAGATCGTTGTCACCACCACTTTCGGTTTGTGGGGGATGATCCGGGATGGGCGCAGTCTCTCATCGCTCTTAGCCTCTATTGGTGAAAAGCAGCATATCGATAACAACAAGATCAACGAGGAGCATTAATGGCTGGTTACACTTTAATTACCGGGGGAGCTGGTTTTATTGGATCCAATTATGCGGCGCGCTGCCTGTCTCGTGGTGAACAGGTGGTGATTTTTGATAATCTTTCCCGCCGCGGCGCTGAATCAAATATTGAATGGTTAAGTGACCGCTTTAATCGCAAGTCATTTGAGCTGATCAAAGAGGACATCCGCGATGCCGAAGCAATCAAAACAGCAGCGAAGGGAGCGGATCGAATTCTGCACCTTGCTGCCCAGGTGGCGGTCACGACCTCGGTAACTGATCCGAAAACCGATTTTGAGATCAATGCCAACGGAACATTCAACGCCCTTGAGGCTGCCCGTGCGTCGGGCAGAAAACCGTCATTCCTTTACGCCTCAACGAACAAAGTGTATGGGGGTATGGAAGATGTTGCAGTTGTTGAAATGGAAAGTCGTTATGATTACCAGGACCTCCCTGATGGAGCTTCTGAAAAACAGCCCCTCGATTTTCACTCTCCTTATGGTTGTTCAAAGGGCTGCGGCGATCAGTACGTGCGAGATTACCACCGGATTTATGACCTGCCGACCGTGGTTTTCAGACAGTCCTGCATTTATGGTACACGCCAGTTCGGGGTGGAAGACCAGGGTTGGCTGGCCTGGTTTATCATAGCTGCCTTAACAGGTCACCCGATTACCATTTACGGGAACGGTAAGCAGGTGCGTGACGTTTTATTCATTGATGACCTGTTGGATGCTTATGACGCGGCTTTTAGTCACATCAAGTCAAGCGCCGGACAAGTATTCAATATTGGCGGCGGAAGAGACAACTCGATCGCCGTATGGACTGAATTTCGACCGCTGTTGGAGAATCTGCTGGGAAAACCGATCAAGACGAGGGTTAGGGAGTGGCGCCCGGGGGACCAACCTGTGTTCATCTCTGATATTCGCAAGGCTCAAAGCCTCCTGGGCTGGCAACCGAAAATTGGTGTGGAGCAGGGCATCCGGCGTCTTTTCAATTGGGTGAAAGAGAACCAGAGTCTTTTTGAATGAAAGTACTGATCGTTCTAACTTACTACAGACCGCACATTAGCGGATTGACCATCTATGCCGAGAGGATTGCCAGGGCGCTGGCAAAGCGCGGCAATCAGGTAACCGTTCTTACCTCGCAATTTGATCCAAGGTTACCCCTGGAGGAAATCTGTGAAGGTGTGCGCGTGGTTCGGGTTCCCGTGCTTGCGCGCTTGAGCAAGGGGGTGATCATGCCTTCCTTGGGACGGCTGGCGAGTAAATTGGTCAAGGAACATGATGTCATTCAATTGCATCTACCGCAATTTGATGCTGCTGGTGTGGCGTT
>CAYWVP010000328.1:0-1591 GCA_964461605.1 uncultured Anaerolinea sp. | reverse complement strand
TGTTGTGACTGACAAAAATGACTGTGCGCCCCTCGGAAGCGACATCGCTCATTTTCCCCAGGCACTTACGCTGAAATTCCGCATCGCCGACAGCCAACACTTCGTCCACTACAAGGATCTCAGGTTCAAGGTGGGCTGAAACCGCGAATGCCAGTCGCATATACATTCCACTGGAATAACGTTTGACCGGTGTATCGATAAATTTATCAATCTCTGAGAAGGCCACGATCTCGTCAAATTTCTTTTCGATTTCCGTTTTTTTCATTCCCAGGATGGCACCGTTGAGGAAGATATTTTCCCTTCCAGTCAGTTCCGGATGAAAACCCGTGCCTACTTCGAGCAGTGATCCGACTCTGCCGTGGATCTCAGCTTCACCTTCCGTTGGTTCCACGACACGCGACAGAATCTTCAGCAATGTGCTTTTACCAGCGCCGTTCTTACCGATCACACCCAGCACCTGTCCATGCTCAAGTGAAAAACTTACGTTGCGCAGCGCCCAGAACTTCTCGCTGCCGGTGGGGTTGAGCAGGGTTTTAATGGGGCTCTTCACCACCTCCACGATCTTTTCACGCAGGGTTGTATACTGAGATTCCTGAAATATATTGTATTGTTTACCGATGTCTTCTACGCGCAAGGCCAGGTTGCTCATGTCACATCCTCTATATCATGTCGGCGAACTGTTTTTCCATGCGCCGGAAGTAGAACAAACCTGAAATGAGCACAAGAATCGCGATTCCCGAAGAGACCAGGATCATCGGGAGAGAGATACTCTGCGTGGTTCCCAATAGCGCGTAGCGGAACCCTTCCACCACGCCGGTCATCGGGTTGAGCGCGTAGAGCAAGCGCCATTTTTCCGGGATCATGCTGGCCGGGTAAACCACCGGTGTGAGGAACTTCCACAACTCAGTCACAAATGGCATCAGGTATCCTACATCGCGGTACCGAACCATTAACGCAGAAAACCAGAACCCTACTCCCAGAGCAGAGATAAGCGCGAGCAATATCAAAGGTGGTAGCCAGAGTATTGCGATCGTAGGCGTGATTTTATAGAAAATCATCATCCCGATCAAGATAATGAACGCAATGAAAAAATCAACCACGCTGGACATTACGGAAGCCAGCGGTACGATCATGCGCGGAAAATAAACCTTGGAGATCATGTTCCCGCTGGATACCATCGAGCGGCTGGCAACGCTGAGCGCGGAAGAAAACAATATCCACGGCAATAGGGCGGTATAAGAGAATATGGGGTAAGGAACACCGTCAGAAGGGATCTTGGCGAGTGTACCGAAGAAAATGGTGTAAACCACCATCGACATGAAGGGATTGATCACCGCCCACATGATACCCAGCACGGATTGCTTGTAACGCACCTTGATATCCCGCCAGGTGAGGAAGTAGATCAGTTCGCGGTATTCCCACAGATCTTTAAGGCGCAGGCTGACCCACCCTCTGGAAGGCTTGATGTAAACCACGCCGGGTTTGTTTTTCGTCTCAAGGGCGGTCGTCGTCATGGTCAGGATTTTTTTCCTTTGTGATCGCGGTACCAATCGATCGTGCGGCGCAGGCCTTCTTCAAAATTTACCTGTGC
>CAYWVP010000327.1:0-1605 GCA_964461605.1 uncultured Anaerolinea sp. | reverse complement strand
CTTGTTCTTTTGCATCATCATCCTGGCATACGGCATCCTCAGCCTCAGCCGCCCGTCACACCAGACGCTGGTCGGGCTTGGCAAGGTCAAATTCACTTCCCTGGCGTATTTGGCTTCTTCTATTCTCATGCTGCTTGCCGTTTACCTTTTATCCAGGCAATTTGGTCTGATCGGGGCGGGAACTGCCAACCTTGTGATGGTGCTGCTGCTCAGCATGAACCTATTTCTTTACCGTTGGTTCAATGGCCAGCAGGTGTGTAGGCGTTTTTTACCTGATCTGCTGGTGGCGGTGCTGCCAATGGTGGTTTCCCTCCTCTTGGTGGTTTTGGGTATCAATTGGCCGGGGAAGCTGTTCTATACAGCGGTATTGCTGTCGATGATCCTGTGCGTGCTATTTAGAGATCCGGACTTTACCAAACAGATCAAGCAGCTTCTTCAAAAACAGATCACACTGCCGGGCAGGCAGGGATAGGAAACCAGTGAAGATCGTATATTGGGGCAAGTACATCGATTCCTATTTGACGGACACGTTAAACCGCTTTCAAGACCTGGCAGGTGAACCCATCCACTATGTTCTCGTAGAGGAAACCTTTACCCGTCGACAGGCAGTGGGTCAGCAGCTCGTCGATCCTTCGGTGAACCCGCTGACTCGATTGCCCCGCAGCGGTTTTGCTGAAAAAGCGATGGATATTCTTGACGGGAACCTCGATGCCATCCACATTTTTCTCAGCTTCTGGGGGGATAAGCGTCTCTTCGGTGTCCTGTTGCGGGCGTTGTGGCGCAAGCACAAGGTCGCGGTCATTTTTGAGCCATATTCCACCGCACCACACGGATATTGGAAAGACGAAGGGAGTTTGCGCTCACGCCTGAAGGTGCTGGGACGGCGTTTTGCCTACCGCATGTTGTGGCCGATATTACGATTGGCATCCAGGGGTAAAATGCCCTGTGTCCTGGCGGTATCCCCTCTGGCGGAGGAACAATTACACCGGGTGGGTTTCCCGGCAGAGGTGATCTACCCGTTCGGGTATTTCGTGGAGAGAAAAACCGTTGAACAAACCCGAAAGGACACGTCTGAGTCGTTAAGGATTCTGTTTAGTGGATCACTCATCAGGCGCAAGGGGCTGGATATTGCCATCGCAGCGGTGCAGCGGGTCAATTCTGTGTCGGTTAAGGTCCTGCTGGATATATATGGACCCGGTGAGATCAGCAAGTTTCTAAAGGTTGACCTGCCGGGGATTCACTACAAAGGGGTTTATGCCCCGGGGGATGCCCAGAGCATCATCAGCGGTTACGATCTGCTGCTGGTACCCAGCCGTCATGAAGGCTGGGGTCTCGTCGTAAATGAAGCCTTGATGCAGGGTGTGCCGGTGGTGGTCAGTGACCGGGTGGGAGCGAAAACCCTGGTCGAAGGCTCTGGGGCAGGGATGATTTTCCGGAATGAAGATGATTCACAGCTTTCTGGTTTATTGACCGACTTATCAGAGCATCGGGAAAGAATCGCGGAAATGCAAACAAAATGCACGGTTGTTCGCGACCTGATCACCCCACACATCGGTGCGGACTATCTCACACAGGTTCTGAAGCATCATTTTGATCAGGTTGGCG
>CAYWVP010000326.1:0-1618 GCA_964461605.1 uncultured Anaerolinea sp. | reverse complement strand
GACGAGAACCACAACGCGTACCGCATCTTCACCCGGGATGTGGAGCGAATTTGTGAGTACTTCACCACTCAGGGTGTGAAGAGCGATCCGGTAAAATTGGCTACCTCGTTATGGAAGTCCAGGGGTAGGTTGATCGAACCGGATCTGGATCCTTTATTCCTCGATCCGGACAAGGACGAAGACAGGCGGGCGTGGAATATGAACAAGTAATAAGAATTAGAATCGATAAAGCAGATTATTGCCTAATCGGAACAGGCGCAGGTTTCTCTACCCGCGGCTTTTTCAAAAGCTTCACGCCCTTCACCGAATGAGAACCAGGCGATACCGATCGCGCCGAGAGTGTCGATGAAGGCGAGGCCGGTGAATGTGTAGATCAGGCTGGAACCCAGCAGCACCAATGACATGTAGATGCAGGTCTTGGTGCAATTGGCATCCGCGATGATCGGGTCTGAATTAAGTCTGCGGCCAACCCGGAGTTTTGCCCTGTAAAGAAAGACCATCACGCTCAGTGAAATAAGGGATATGATCAACCCGCTGACCGCGGTTTCCGGCTTTGCTTTGTTCATCAGGTTTAATAACGCAGTCAAAACGAGACCCGCGGTGAGGAGGTAAAAACTGACCCCCGTGATCTTTAGTGCTGTCACCTCAAATTTAGATCGTGGTGATTGCGGTTCCCTGGCAATACGCAGAATCATTGTGGTGATCCCCACGGCTGAGATCACTTCGATGAAACTGTCCAGGCCAAAACCAAATAGCGCCAGTGTGCCATCCTGTTGTCCAAGAATCGTGGAAAAGACCCCTTCCACCAGGTTGGCGAGAATGGTGAAGAGGCTTAATAAAAAAGCTATCTGGTAATCCCGTTCTAGTTTCTTCAGCAACTCAGATCACTCCATGAGTAATTAGATAATTATTCTCCTAATTATAAACCGATATCTCTCCGGGAACCAATTAACCGTATAATTACCTAATCTAAGATTCAAATGATGTTGCGAAATAGGATCAATTTGAAATTAACCAAATTCATGAACTGGAAACCTGCCCAAAAAATTTTCAATTGGGGATTGGAACACGCAGCCTTTGCGTTGCCGGTAAAACCATTGCATCAGACCGCGCACTGGATGGTGTTCAAACATCCGAATCCAGCCTATCCAATACACATCATCCTCGTTCCCAAAGAACCGCTGACCGATTGGTTGTCGGTAGAACCCGACCAAACGGAATTGGCAGTGATGCAGGAATTTATTGAACTGACACAATCCATGATCCGGGAGTATCAATTGACCGATACGGGTTACCGCCTTATCCTGAATGGTGGTAAGTACCAGACCTTCCCGCACCTGCACGTACATTTAGTGTCGGGTGATGCAATCACAGCTCAGGAAAAATAAATATTGGAGAGAATGATGAGTGATTTCATTGATGTGATTCTGAAGCGCCGCAGCATCCGCCGTTTTACCGATCAGCCGGTGGAACCGGAAAAACTGACCCTGCTGCTGGAAGCCGCCATGGCAGGCCCCAGTGCGATGAACGCGCAGCCGTGGGAATTCGTGGTCATCACAGAAAAGGAAGTGATGGACAAATTCCGCCGCGGGATCATGTTTGGAAAGATGAACGCACC
>CAYWVP010000325.1:0-1619 GCA_964461605.1 uncultured Anaerolinea sp. | reverse complement strand
AGCGCCTGCGCCAGCATGCCGGTGTGCTTGCCGGAGCAGTTGTGGCGCAGCGCGGAATTCTCCTCGCCGTTGCGGAACATGCGCTCCGCCGTGGCGGGGTCGCCGGGGGTATGCGTACCGCATAGCAGGTCAGCCGCGCTCACACCCAGTTTCTGCTGAATACCCGAGATCACCTTCACGTGCTCATCGGTACCATTATGAGAAGCGCACATCACCGCCAATTCGCGTTCGGTCAGCCCAAAGTACTCCATCCCCCCGCCTTCCACCAGCGGCAGCACCTGGAACGGCTTGGAGGAGGAGCGCAGGTAAACCACCGCGTCCGGATCACCGGCTGATGCGATCAGGTTTCCTTGCGGATCGCAAACAGCGATCGCGCCGTAGTGGACCGATTCCACGATGGGACCGCGCGTGGTTACAACGAGGGGAACGTAAGAGGGAAGGGACATGGGGCATCCTGAGATTGAAATGATTGCACCCTGATTTTACACCACCGCCGGTAAGCTTCACAAAAAGACTATAAAAAATTCACAACTTCTTCACACCTTTCCATTATCCTTTGTTCAATAAAGGTGAATAAGAGGTATAAAAAATGGACAACAAAAAAAGCGTCACTTCTCTTACAAGAAACAACTGGCTGATGGATTTCGGCCTTTTCCTGTCTGCTATCGTCACCGTACTTTCCGGGGTCTACTTCCTCTTCCTGCCGGACGGCGGGTTCAAGGGCGGACGCAATCCTTTTTACGGCATCCGCATCCTCTTCCTGCGCGAAACCTGGGAGTGGCTGCATACCTGGATCGGACTGGCGATGGTCATTATCGCCCTGGTGCATATCATCTTCCACTGGAAGTGGGTCAAGAGCATGTTCAAGCGGGTCGCATCCGGTGCATCGGCGCAGCTTAACCCGCGTGCCCGCTACAACCTTTGGCTCAACACGCTCACCGCGTTCAGCTTCCTGATCTGTGCGCTTTCAGGGCTTTACTTCCTGTTCGCGGGCGGCAGTGAGGGCGGACGCGCCCCCGACCCGATGTTCCTCTTCTCGCGCACTACCTGGGACTTGGTGCACACCTGGTCAAGCGTGGTCTTCATTGTCTCTGGGATCCTGCACTTCGCCATCCACTGGCGTTGGATCGTCAACGTGACAAAGAAAGTCGTCCAGCTGCCAGTCGCACCGCGCGTGGAGCAACCCGCTCCCGCGCCGCTTACAACAAATTTCAAGGAGAATAAAATGATCAAGAAAGCATTAGGAATTACATTACTGGTGGCGGTGATCGGCCTGCTGGCCTTTGGCGCGATCAACCGCACTTCGGCGAAAGCTGGTGAATTACTGCCTGAATCTGCGCAGGAAGTGGCCGGGTTTGGCAACGGTTACGACGGCGGCAATGGCAAGACAGAGACGGATACACTGGCACCCGCCGCGCCTGCTGAGGAGCACGCTGAGGAGGGTTTTGGTTACGCTCTGGAGGAGTCTCTCATCGCAACCCTGCCCCTGGGTGAGTTGAGCCGGGAGGAAACCGATGGACTGCTCTTCATGTACGAGGAGGAAAAATTAGCCCGTGACGTGTACACCTACTTCTCCACCCTGTATACCCAGCCCATGTTCAGCAACATTGCCTCTTCTG
>CAYWVP010000324.1:0-1628 GCA_964461605.1 uncultured Anaerolinea sp. | reverse complement strand
CCGCGTCCCTGGTTGTTGACCGCCCACGGGGTGGTGGGCAGGTTGCCGCCGTAAATGGAGGAACAGCCGGTGGCGTTGGCGACAATGGTGCGGTCACCGAATAACTGGGTTACCAGTTTAATGTAAGGGGTTTCACCGCAGCCGGCGCAGGCACCGGAAAACTCGAAGAGCGGCTCGATCAACTGGGAATTCTTCACCGTGTTGGGCGTGAACAGGTCACGATCAGGCGCGGGAATGGAGAGGAAATGCTCCCAGTTCTTCGATTCCTCTTCGCGCAGGGGCATCTGCGGGGCCATGTTGATGGCTTTGCGCAGCGGGTTGGTCTTATCGCGTGCCGGGCAGGATTCAACACACAGGCTGCAGCCGGTACAATCTTCCGGGGAGACCTGGATGGTGAACTTCATGCCGGGGAATTCCCTGAACTTCGCATCGGTCGATTTGAAGGTCGCAGGAGCGTTCTCCAGATAGGATGGATCGTAAACCTTCTCGCGAATGACGGCATGCGGGCAGACGAACGCGCATTTTGCACACTGGATGCACAGTTCCGGCTCCCACACCGGGATCTCGAGGGCGATGTTACGCTTTTCCCAGCGGGTGGTGCCGGAGGGGTAGGTGCCGTCCACGGGGAAGGCACTCACCGGCAGTTCCTCGCCCTTGAAGGCGATGATCTCACCTAACACATCCACCACGAAGTCAGGGGCTTCAGTCGGCACCGGCGGGCGGCGTTTGTATTTGCTGGTGGCGGTATCCGGTACTTTCACCTCGAACAGGTTGGCAAGGGTCTGGTCAACGGCCTCATAGTTTTGTTTGACGACCGCTTCACCGCGTTTGCCATATGTTTTCTTGATGGCTTTCTTAATCTCGTCGATGGCCTGCTCGCGCGGCAGAACGCCGCTGATGGCAAAGAAAGCAGTCTGCATGATGGTATTCACGCGTCCGCCCATGCCTGTCTTGGCGGCAACCTCGTTGGCGTTGATCATGTAGAACTTGAGCTTCTTGGCGATGATCCCTTCCTGTACCTCGATGGGCAGTTTGTCCCATACCTCATCCTGATCGTACACACTGTTCAGCAGGAAGATCCCGCCGGGGGCAGCAAATTTGAGCATATCCAGCCACTCCAGGAAGGAGAACTGGTGGCAGGCGACGAACTGGGCATCGTTGTGTTCGATAAGGTAAGGTGCGCGGATCTGGTTGGGGCCGAAACGCAGGTGCGAGATCGTGACAGATCCTGATTTCTTCGAATCGTAATAGAAGAATCCCTGCGCGTCATTGGCAGTTTCCTCGCCGATGATCTTGATCGAGTTTTTGTTGGCACCCACGGTGCCATCCGAACCAAGGCCGAAGAAGACGCAGCGAATGGTTTTCGGATCTGCGATGGTGAAGCCGGGATCGTACGCCAGGCTCAGGTGGGTAACGTCATCATTGATGCCAACGGTGAAGTGCTTGAGAGGATCGGACTTCACCATTTCATCAAAGATACCCTTGACCATGGCAGGGGTGAATTCTTTGGAGGAAAGACCATAGCGACCGCCGATGATGCGCGGGGTTGTCTTGAACGGGGCTTTCCCATCAGCCAGGGCTTCATTGATTGCAGCGACCACATCCAGGAAGAGGGGTTCGCCGATGGC
>CAYWVP010000323.1:0-1633 GCA_964461605.1 uncultured Anaerolinea sp. | reverse complement strand
CCATCACCTGCAGGTAATCGGCGTACGCCCAGTAGAACTCCAGCTGGGTGAACTCGGGGTTGTGCTTGTAAGACACACCCTCGTTGCGGAAATCCCGCCCGATCTCGTACACACGGTCAAAACCGCCCACGGTGAGGCGCTTGAGATAAAGCTCAAACGAGATGCGCAGGTAAAGTTGCTGCTTCAACTGGTTATGGAAGGTAACAAATGGCTTGGCCGCGGCGCCGCCATAGATAGGCTGCAGGATGGGCGTCTCGACTTCGAGGAAGCCTTTCTCGTCCAGGAAATCACGCAGCGCGCTCACTACACCAGCACGTGTGCGGAAGATCTTGCGCACCTCCTCGTTGACAGCCAGGTCAGCGTAGCGCTGACGAAAGCGGGTCTCGGGGTCGGATAGTGTAGCGTGCCGCACCACCTCTCCATCCACCACCTCGTCCTTGGCTGCCGGCAGCGGGGTGATCGCCTTTGCCAGCATCTTGAACTCGCGTACCAGCAGGCTTACCTCACCGGATCGCGTCCGGATCAGATCGCCTCCCGCCTGGATGAAATCCCCGATATCGAAATGGTCTTTGAAGCGCTGCATTTCTGCCTCGCCCAGCTCATTGACACGGAAAAAGAGCTGCAAACGCCCGCTGCCATCTTCAATGTGGGCAAACGCCAGCTTTCCCATCAGGCGGATGGCGCGCAGGCGGCCGCCCAACACCGCACTGATCACTTCCGGGCTGCCGGCTGTTTCATTCTCCTCGAACCTGCGGATGGCTTCGGCATTATTGAGGTTCACCTCAGTGCGGGTCGGGTATGGTTCATGCCCTTCTTCACGCATCTGCTGCATCTTTTCAAAACGGATTCGTTCCAGTTCGTTGAGTTCCATTGTTTTGATCCTTTTAATAAAATGAGCCTGCCCTGATACTCTCGGGGGCAGGTCTCTGATTTTTTAGAGATTGGATCAGCCTATTACTGCGCCGGCTTGACCCCCGGTTTCTTTACAGGTCTACCTTGAGCACCTTAACAAAATAAATGCCCGCAGGTGCATCGATCTGCACCCGATCTCCCACGCGTTTACCCAGCAGCGCTTTTCCCATGGGCGATTCATTTGAGATCTTCCCGATACCCGGGTCTGCCTCGGCAACCCCGACGATCTCGTAATCCTCTACTTCAGAAAAACCCTCTTCCTGAATGGTCACCTTGTTGCCAACCTGGATCGTCTCACGGTCAACTTCAGAATCATCCACCACCCGGGCGGTGGCCAGGAGGATTTCGAGTTCCTTGATACTGCCTTCCAGGAAAGCCTGCTCATTCTTGGCAGCTTCCAGCTCGGCGTTATCCAGAAGTTCTCCACCCTCGATCGCTTCATGCAGCCGCCGGGCTACCTCCTCACGTCGGGTAGTCCGCAGGTGTTCCAGTTCCTCCTGCAGTTTTTGATATCCTTCTGATGTCAAGAATGAAATCGGCATTTTTACTTCCTTTATCAGTGATGACTTACTAAAAAGAATTGCCCCGTTAACCATCAAGGTAGATAGGAAAAAATCACTCCACAAACGGAGCGATTTAGTTGGCACGAGAGAAGGTTGTAAGTTCTCTCTGAATTGGAAATACTATATCATAATTTGAAACTGAATGCAAGCGGCTCGCA
>CAYWVP010000322.1:0-1637 GCA_964461605.1 uncultured Anaerolinea sp. | reverse complement strand
ATTCAGCACGCCCAGGTTTTTGCTGCGACCACACCCAATGATGCGGAAAACCTGGCTTTGTGCTACCTGGCAAGGGAACGATACATGGTAAACCGCACGATTGCCCGGGTCAATAATCCACGCAACGCCTGGCTTTTCAACGAGCGCTTTAATGTGGATGTTGCAGTGAACCAGGCTGATATCCTTGCCCGGCTGATCGAAGAGGAAATGTCAATGGGTGACATGATGACCCTCTTAAAACTGCGCAGAGGCAAGTTCTCATTGGTGGAGGAAAAAGTTCCGGAGAATGCCAAGGCTGTCGGGGTGGCAATTAAGGATCTCAACTTGCCTGCCAATTGCGTGATCGCTGGCATTATCCGTGAAGGGGATCTGATGATTCCGAGGGGAGTAACCACTCTGTTTGCTGGTGATGAGGTGCTGGCAATCACCGATCCTGAGGGTGCCAAAAAAATTGCCGCCTTATTGGAAGCCCCTGTTAACGGAAAAAACCTTTGACCGGTAACCCCTGTTAAGGTATAATTCAACCCTGTGAATTTTAGCGATCTGAATACTTGAGAGGAATTAAAGAATGACGAAGAGGACCTATCAACCAAGAATTCGCCGCCGTGTACGTGTGCACGGATTTCGCGCCCGTATGGCTACTGCTGACGGCCGCGAGGTCTTGAAGCGGAGACGTGCCAAAGGCCGCCAAAAGCTGACCGTTACGATGAACAACCACGTCAAGAAGACGAGCTGGTAATTAGACTAACAATCCCGGATTATCAATTAGAGGCATGTTCCTTAATAATTTGGACGGGATGACGGGTGAAACGGAAATTCCGATTAACCCAATCAAATGACTTCAAGCGGGTGCGCCACACTGGTAGATCATACGCGCACCCGCTTTCAGTCATTGTTGTAGCAACAGGACAGGAAGAGAACTCACGGGTAGGAATACTGGTCACAAAAGCATTAGGTGGTGCGGTAAAACGGAATCACATCAAGCGCCAGCTACGAGCAATAATCACTGAAATGCTACCGGAAATCAAAAAGAACGTAGACATTATTGTGATTCCACGTGAACCCGCCTCCAGGGCATCGTACCCGGAAATAAAGTCAGCAGTAGCGAATCTGTTGGGAAGAGCAGGATTGATTGTCGCAAACGATAATGACCCAGGAAGATAACCACATCCATATTGACGAACCCCGTTTAAGGGATCTGCCATTTACTCTGTGGAATATTCCGCGTATGCCGTTGCTTGCCTTGATCCGGGCCTATCAACTGATGGTTTCACCGACGTTACCTGCCAACACGTGCCGTTTCTACCCATCCTGTTCACATTATGGTTACCAGGCAATTTATAAACACGGTGCCGTAAAGGGAACGGTCATGGCGATCTGGCGGTTGTTGCGCTGTAATCCTTATAATCCGGGCGGTTTTGACCCGGTGCCGTGATTGGGCTGGAATTATCTTAGTCAATTAACAAGGAAAACCGATTCAAATGAAAAAAAACCGATTGATCCTGATCCTGCTATTCAGCCTGACCGCGCTTTTATTAAGTGCGTGTACCGGAGCCGGTCAAACCAATAGTTGGGCCGGAGTGACAGCAGCTGACGAGTTTGTCTATCTTGCGAATGGCAACCTGGTTTACGCACTT
>CAYWVP010000321.1:0-1687 GCA_964461605.1 uncultured Anaerolinea sp. | reverse complement strand
AGATCGAGGAAGGGCACCCCGCGACCGATGTACTTCTTGGCCACGCTGACCACCAGCCTTGTATTGGCTTTGATGAGGTGTTCGCGGGCTAATAACCCATCCTCCACCTGCTGCTGCAGGACGACTTTTTGATTCGGAGGACAACCGCCGTTGGAACGATCCAATTCTTTTCTGCAATTGCGCCCATTTTCAATGCGGCGCGCGATGTCCAATTCCTCGTCCACTTTCAGCAGGGGTACACGGGACATTTCTTTCAGGTAAAGGCCAATGGTGTCGTCAGAGGATATGCTGTCAAGGCTTGGCGAGTAATCCATATCGGTGACAGGGATGAAAGAGTCAGCGTCGCTAATATCAGGATCGATGTCACCATCCAGGATCTCAACGCCGCGGCGGCGCAGCGCCACCAGAACAGCTTCGATTCGCTCGGCATCCCTGGTCACATCGGGGTAAAACTCCATCAGGTCTTCAGTTGTCAAATAACCCTGCACATCCGCTTTTTCAAGCAGCATGTTTAAGATTTCGGTGCTCTTGGATCGTCTTCCGGGATTTGCCACCTAAGAGTCTCCTTTGTTACTATTTTTTTGCCCTTTATTACTTGCGTTATTTCTCGATCTTGATCCTGGCTTGATGTTCGCATTTGACCAGGTTAAGGTTTTCCCCGCAGATAACGCATAGACCCATGCAGTCCGGTTTGCACAGTGGTTTGATGGGATTTTCCAACAACAAATATTCCCTGATGATTGGAGACAGGTCAATGTTTCCGTCTTCAGGAACGTATAGACCTGAGTCTGTAAAAGAAGGTGATTTATAACTGTATACCTCTTCAAAAAGGGTTTCCAGCGCCAGGTCGAACGGTTCCAGGCAGCGCACACATTCCATGGATGAGGTCGCCTTAAAATTACCCTCGAAGAGTAAACCCTGGGGGGTGCGGGAAATATGCACCAATCCGGAAAAATCTGTTACATCGAGATCGGGAGGGAGGTGTAAAGCGGGGAAATCAAAATGGATGTCGCGATAACTCCCGATCGGCAGGTTTTGAAAGAAACCTACATTGATTTGCAAAGGATGACGTTGACTGGCCACAGGACTCTATCGTTAATCGGGATATAATCTTTAACAAAAAAGATTGTAGCATATCGAGCTCTCATTGTCAATTTATTATCATATTTATGATAAATATTAAGAATAATATCTCCCCAACTATTCTGCTCGCTACTTCGAACCGTGGCAAGGTCGGCGAATTACGCGCCTTACTGGCTGAATTACCTTGTCATTGTATCACGCCGGATGAGCTTGGGCTTACGCTCAGCGTGGATGAAACCGGAGCCACCTACGCCGAGAACGCCATGCTAAAAGCCCGCGCTTACCACGCTGCCACAGGTCTGCCGGTGATCGCGGATGATACCGGTCTGGAGGTGGACGCACTGGACGGCGCACCGGGTCTGCATTCCGCGCGTTTCTCGTCCATACCGGGGGCAAGTGACGCTGACCGCCGCGCGAAACTGCTGCGGGTGCTGGCGGATAAACCCCGCCCGTGGTTGGCGAGCTTTCGCTGTGTGGTGGCGGTAGCTTTTGGGGATGGATCGGTTGAGCTCTTCGATGGATCGGTGGAGGGTGAGATCATCACAGAAGAACGCGGTGAGCACGGTTTTGGATACGACAGACTATTCTACATCCCCGCCGCCGG
>CAYWVP010000320.1:0-1693 GCA_964461605.1 uncultured Anaerolinea sp. | reverse complement strand
GCGGGTATCATCGCCTACAACGAATTTTACATTGTCAATTGGAAAATTATCCAAAGCGCTGATGCCTTCATCCCTTACTGGTACATTCCGGTATCAGTTGGTGTGATTTTGCTGGCACTTGCCATTGGCATTCGAAAACCGGTCGATGATTCAGGGGAAGAGTAAATGAAAAAGATCCTCCAGATCCTTATCCTGCTAGTTCTGACTACGACGTTGCTCAGCGCCTGCAGCACACCTGAAACGGTGACACAGGCACCCGCAGAACCTACTCCCTTGGCGGAGGCGACAACTCTACCAACCCAGGCGGAAGAGGCTGCACCAATCGCACCTGTTGAACCCCCAGCTGCTGCACCAGAAGAACCTCAAGTCACCGCCATCAGCGGACAGACTTTAATGGAGGAACGCTGCGGCGAGTGCCACGCGATCGAAAGAGTAACCAGTAAAACAGGCACCCTTGAGGATTGGGGAAAGATCGTCGATAGGATGATCACACATGGCGCGAAGCTCACCGATGAAGAGCGAGCTATCCTCGTGCAGTTTTTGGCTGACAATTACAAGTAGGAATTTTTCCCAATTGAACTTCAGGATCCCCTTGCGGGATCCTGTTTGTTTAAGCACACTTTGACGGTGTCTTTTAATGCCTCGTCCAAACCGCCCAGTTCGTATCCCAACACTGACCGGGAAAGTTCGGGATCAATAAATGTCTCGGCTGTTTGGAGCTTAATGAACTGGATGGGATCGAGACCACTTTCAATACCCTGCAGTTTATGCAGCGCTTTGAGCATGGCCGCCCCGGCGGTGACCAGCCAGTTCGGCAGGGTGATCACCCGCTTTTCCCGCCCGGAGTAACGCGCGAAGCGCGCGAGCAGATCGGTCCATGGCAGGTTCTCCCCACCGATCGGGTAGCGCGCACCCGCTGCGCCCTTTTCCACCGCCCCGCTGATCGCCTGCGCCACCTGTTGCACCGTTACGCAGGTGGTGCCGCCTCTTGGATAGAGCAACGGGAAAGCCGAAGCGGCATATTGCACGAGCGGCTTCCACAGCGGCATCCTGCCCGGCATGACGCCAAAGATATACGGTAATTCCAGCGTCATGACGGCCATTTCATCACCACCGGCCTCCAACGCAGCAGCACTCTGTTCCACGCGGCTGCGGATGTACGGGTGATGCCTGGTCAGCTCAAGATGCGGCCACAGGCGGTGAAAATAAGCAAAATATGAGCCAAGGATGATGAAACGCTGTACACCTGCCTGCCGGGAGATCCGCGCGATACGGCCGGTTGTTGCCACGTTGTGACGTTCAAAGAACGGATAAGCCGGGGCTTTGGGGGTCACACGGTCATCCACACCCGCGGCGAAAACCACGGCATCCTGTCCGCGCAGCAGGTCAATCAGCTCCACGTCCGCCAACTGATTCAGGTCATGCAGGTGAATGGGCACATCCTCCGGGAAGAGCCCCCCCGCCGGTATGGGCGGCAGGGCAAGAATACTGACCTTGTGACCACGTTTACTGAGCTCGCGCATCGCATGGTAACCAAGCAGCCCGGTGCCACCTATGATCGTGACCTTCATAATCTTCAACCTTCTATTTAGTTAATTAGATGATGCAATATGGACTGAATCAACAATTCCCAAGATAACCGAGATGATGCAGGCATCGGGGTTCTTGAGCACCTGCCGGGCACCATTGCCCT
>CAYWVP010000319.1:0-1696 GCA_964461605.1 uncultured Anaerolinea sp. | reverse complement strand
TCCTTCTCAATTCCCCACCTTTGAGGATTCGTGAATATATACTCAGATAATTCGTTGTAATCCTTATCATCCCTTAGAATTCGGTCGAAATAACCTCTTTGCCACACAGGAACTCCTGGTGAATTCCGTAATTGGTTAATCATTTTTGATGAGTTCGTTTTTAGATACCCGACAATTTTGGGGATGATCATATTCCGTCTTTCACCCCTCTCAATAGGATGGTCTCTAGTTTTCTCGGCGCGAGTCTCATGTATGATTACTATTCCGTGGAAATGGTCCGGCATCACTATCGCCGTGTCGAGGGATATTTGCGGGTAACGTTTTGGCAACCCCATCCAAACTTCCCAAACGATGAGACCAAACTGGTTCGTGACCATTTCACTATTCACGATCTTTCCAAATAGAGGTTCGCGATTAACAGAACAAAGTGTCAGAAAATAGATCCCTGGATCGGAGTAGTCTGCCCATGGCAAGCGCATCGTGTTAGGCCGGTGAGGTTGATCGATCTTTTCCATGGCAAGAAATCCTAGTATTTGTTTTATTCGTAGGGGAAATTCACAACGTCCCCGAATTACTTGTGTGAGTGGGATGAATTTCCCCTACTTCAACGCCCACTCCACCGCTGCCTCGGCATGGATGCGCGTGGTGGGGAAGACCGGCACCGCACTGTCCTCCTGGCGCACCAGGTTCTCGATCTCCGTGCAGCCCAGGATCACCCCTTGCGCTCCTGCTGCCGCCAGTTTTTCGATGATCTTCGCGAACGCCCGCCTGGATTCCGGCTTGATGACGCCCAGGCACAATTCCCCGTAAATCACGCGATGCACGATCTCCCGGTCTGCTTCATCCGGGATGACCACCTCAAGCCCGTGTTTCTTCTCCAGGCGTCCTCTGTAGAAGTCGTGCTCCATCGTGAAGCGCGTGCCGAGCAGCCCCACGCGGCTGATGCCGGCAGCTTTGATTGCCTCAGCGGCGGCATCGGCGATATGCAGCAGCGGGATCTTCACGCCCGCCTCGATCTCATCCGCCAACTTGTGCATTGTATTGGTGCACAGCACCAGCAAGTCCGCCCCGGCGCGTTCCAGGCTTTGCCCGGCTTCCACCATTTTCTGCGCTGCTTCATCCCATCGTCCCGCGTGCTGCAGCTCCTCGATCTCAGCGAACTCCACCGAGTACAGGATGCATTTCGCAGAATGCAACCCGCCCAGGCGTTCCTTCACCGTTACATTTAGGATGCGGTAATACTCAAGTGAGGATTCCCAGCTCATGCCGCCGATAAGCCCGATAGTTTTCATGTTTTATTCCTTGAATTCGGTTTTGATGATTGTACTCCACCCGCGCCAGCAAAAAAGCAGACTATAATAATTGCCAACCAATCCTCCTGAAAAATTAAAGGGTAAAATAATGTCCACCAAAACTTCCATTATTCTCTCCGCTGTGCTAATCGTCATCGTTATCCTTTCTGGCGTTTTCCTCTGGTCGAGCCTGCCCGACCCCATGGCATCACACTGGAACGATGCTGACCAGGTCGATGGATATATGGGTAAATTCTGGGGCACCTTCTTGCTTCCCGTGATGATGATCGGTTTAACCCTGTTGTTCCTCGCCATCCCTTCGATCGACCCGTTGAAAAAGAACATCGCTGATTTCCGCGGCTGGTTCAATGTGTTCATTGTGCTATCCAACTTGTTCATGGCTT
>CAYWVP010000318.1:0-1698 GCA_964461605.1 uncultured Anaerolinea sp. | reverse complement strand
CCGTCCACCGTCACATCGATCTGATCGATGGTAGCAAGGTTCCCCCAACCATCGGGGATGCCCAGCGGGAAGCGCACCGCCATGCTTTCAGCGGTGGTGCCCAGGTTGCGCATGATGAATTCAGCGGTCACCCGCGCCTGCCCCAGTGTATTTTGACGCGTCTGCGGCTGTATTTCTATGCGCACAGTCTCTTCCACCATGCGCACGCTGGTGGACTCATCACCCGGGATCGGGTTCGCACCGGGCGGTTCCGCAGGCGGCGCGATATCCGCGCCCGCGGGTGTGATCACGCAAAAAGCCAATAACCCTACCAGTAGAAGGATTCCAATACGCATTTCCAACTCCAATATGCGTTACTTTTTCTGATCTTGAGGTTTACGCCTGACCACCAGCATCGTAATATCATCAAACTGCTTCGCGCCAATGGTGAAATTCCTCACGCTGGAGTGCACTTCCTCCACCAGTTTTGAGGGAGACCCACAACTGGTGAGAACAGGCAGCAGCCTGGCGGGGGTGAAGTATTCGCCGTCCACATTCTCCGCGTCCGTCAATCCATCCGTGTAAGCGAAAAGCCACTCTCCGGGTTGAAGGGTCTCCTCCAGCACAGTGAAATCCGGGTTGTGGATGGCGCCCACCGCCGGACCGGTGAGCGGCAAGGCGCGTAATTTCCCCTCAGAGGACACCAGGAGCGGCGGGATATGGCCGCAATTGACATATTTGAATGTGCCGGTGTGCGTATCCAAAAACGCGATAAACATGGTGGCAAACATGCCGGTTTTTCCGTGGTTTTCTTCTATGTAATTGTTGATGAAACAGACCGAGCGCTTCAGGCGTTCCCCGCAGCTGATGCGGGCGCGATCCTCCGCGCCGGTGTAGAGATCCAGGTTGGAGACGGCCCGCAGCAGACTGCGCACCAGGGTCATGAAAAGCGCTGCTCCCAGGCCCTTGTCGCACACATCCGCGATCACCAGGGCAAGGCGCCCGTTGGGCAGGCGGAACACATCGTAGAAATCTCCAGCCACCTCGCGTGCCGGCTGCAGCAATGTTGCGATCTCCCACCCTGCCGGTTGAGGGATGGTTTCGGGAAGAAAGCCCTGCTGAATATCGCGACCGACCTCAAACTCATGTTCCAGCACCTGGCGGTAACGATGCTCCTGCTCCCATAAGCGTGCGTTCTCCAGCGCGACGGACATCGACGCCGCGAGCGTTTCCATCAGGCGGGCATCGGAATCCGTGAAGGCATTTTCCTGTGTGACGCTCTGCAGGCTCAGGATACCGGTCACCTGATCTCCCACCAGCATCGGAACGCCCAGCCAGGATTTGGGCGTGACCGTGCCGGCGATGGTCGGCTGATTGAACTTTACCGCCAACTCAGCCACATTGGTGTTTACCAGCAGCGGGGCGCGCTTTTGAATGACATGCCCACGGAATCCTCCCGGCGGCAGGTGCCCCGGAGCGTAGATGCGCTCGCCCATTTCGATGGCGTAGCGGTGCTCGACGGTGTTGGTGAGCGGATCATAGGTGGAGAGCATCACCACATCGGGGTCAAAGATATCGCGGATGCGGTCGCCCACCAGGTCGTAGATGGCCTGCACCTCCAGGTGGTCGGCCAGGCGCAACTGCACCCCGGTGAGAATGGCCAGTTCGGCTTCACGCTGCTTGAGCTGGAGCTTCAGTTTCTTGATCTCAAGGGCTGGA
>CAYWVP010000317.1:0-1704 GCA_964461605.1 uncultured Anaerolinea sp. | reverse complement strand
AGGATAAAGGCAAAGTTTTTCGCGAAGCCTACCGGGTTCTGAAAACAGGTGGCCGTTTGGAGATCAATGATATGGTCTTTGGCGGTCCTGTACTGCCTGAATTTCGCCTCTCAGCAGCCGGCTGGTCGGAATGTATCTCCGGAGCGTTACCCGAAGGGGAATACATCGACCTGGTAAAACAGGCCGGGTTTACGGAGATCAACGTGCGCAAGAGTACGAGCAGCGGCAGCGCGGCTGGAATCCCGGTGTATTCTGTCCAGTTATCCGCCAGGAAAGAATCCTGATCGGGTGCTCCGCGGAGGGAACGCACACGTTCCATTCTATTCCGCCCGCATTAACCAGGTCATCAACATCAAAGGAGCAGAAAACGAAATGAGCAGGTTCGAAAAATATCTTTTCTTATGGGTAGCGTTGTGCATGGGAGCCGGGCTGCTGCTTTCACAGACGATCCCGGGCATTGGCGAGGCGATCGATTCATGGCAGGTGGCGGGGATCTCCATTCCCATCGGCATCTGCCTGTTCCTGATGATGTACCCCGCACTGTTGAATCTGCAATTTTCCGAGATCAAGCGCCTGAAGGAGCAGCCGAAACCGATCCTGCTGACCCTGTTCGCCAACTGGATCATCGCGCCGATCGTGGCAGCGCTGCTGGCCAACCTGTTCCTCAAAGGCTATGAACAGCTGATGGTAGCGATCATCCTGCTGGGTTCCAGCCCCTGTACCGCCATGGTGCTGGTTTGGGGCAGGCTGGCGGAGGGCAACCAGGAACAGAATGTCATCACCACCAGCGTGAACACCATCACGATCATGTTCCTGTACGTGCCGGTCGTCTCGCTGCTGACCGGGATCCAGAACATCCCCATCAACCGCATGACCCTGCTGCTCTCCGCCCTGGTCTTCATCGGCGCGCCGTTGGTCCTGGGCATCATCAGCAAAGCGCTCATCATCCGGCACAAGGGAGAAGACTGGTTTCACCGGGTTTACCGCCCGATCGTAGGCAAGGTCGCCAGCGCCGCCCTGTTAATGACACTTATCATCCTCTTCTCGTTGAATGGTCAGGTGCTGATCGAGAATTTTGACCTGCTTGGTCTGGTCTCGCTCCCGCTGCTGATCGGTTTCGCCGTGGTCGTCGGGATCAACCTGCTGCTCACGCGCCTCTTCCGCCTGCGTTACAAGGAGGCGATCATTACCGTGTTGATCGGTTCCTCGAGCCATTTTGAAATTGCCATCGCCTCGGCGGTCGCCATCTACGGTGTCGGCTCTCTCGCAGCGCTGGGAACCACCATGGGGCTCTTCTGGGAGGTGCCGATCATGCTGGGTTTGGTGCAACTGGGCAAATACCTCAAACAGCGCGGGTTCTGGCCATCCCTACCGGTATCGACAGGTGCAGCAGCGCCTTCAATCGATCAATTGAATCATTAATACCGGCAGTAAACACCGGGTGTGTAAAGGCGGCCATTTGGCCGCCTTTTTTGATCCAATCCCTGAGGGAATCATCCATTTCCAATCCATGTAGAACACGATCGAATCATCCGGTCTCAGTAAACCGCTCTAAACTGAAAATCACAAAACATACCATCTGTGTATTGACGGTTTACTACTCTCTACTCCGCGGTTTTTGCGCACCCGAGCTGTTCTGGCGAGTGGTGTCTAATCACGACTCACTGTTCACTAATCACCAATCACTAATCCCTGGAATGATGT
>CAYWVP010000316.1:0-1705 GCA_964461605.1 uncultured Anaerolinea sp. | reverse complement strand
TGGGCGCTGGAGTATGACTACGCCGACAAGACCTGGGGGCGCTACGGGGAGAAGCACCAGCCCAACAAGTGGGTGACCCTGCGGGCGCTGCGGGTGTTAAATACTTAACTCGAAAAACACGAACCCCATCGAAATACACGAATTTATCGTGTAGGGGTGTATTGCATACACCCCGTGTTGTCTCTGGTGTAAATCATCCCATCCGCATCATGCTCAAGCCTTTTCGCTGATGAGGTATGCCCCTTTGCCCACATTGTTGAGTTCAAGCAACCGCAAGCCGTACTGGCCGAGCGTGCCGGAAATAGTCTCTCTCAGGTTCACAAAAGAGTTGCCGCCGAAGAAGAACGCCAGCATGATGTGTCCTCCCGGCTTCAACACCCTGGCAATCTCCGAGAGGTAGACCGGCGCGTTGGCTGTGATGACGAGGTCAAAAGAATTGTCGGGTTCAGGCAGCCGCATTGCATCACCTGTTTTAAATTGGATCAGCGCCAACCCCAGCTGGTCAGCCTTGGCTTGGGCTACTTTTAGCATGCCTTCGCTCTGGTCAATGGCCACAATTTCTGTTTCCGGAAAAACCCGGTTGGCGAGAAAAGCGGCCACCCCGGTGCCGGTGCACAGGTCGAGGATCCTTTGCGGTTTGTTGCGGATGCTCAGCAGGCCGGCGCGGATGATGTTTTGGTAACTGCCGTCTTCTTTCACGACGGACGCGTCGTAGCGCGAACTGATCATCTCGGGGAAGATGCGCATGATCTTCAGGAACAACCCCGATTCCATGAAGCCCGGATGGGTGATCATGGTTTTGATGAACAGGTCGGGGAGGAATGATTTGATCTTATGCCGCATGCCTCTTCTCCTTACCCGCCGCTGCTGGAATGGTCGATCTTCAATGACAATCCCGGGGGCGGCGCGGGTCTGATCAACCTGTTACCCGCAGCAGGATAAGCGGATCTGCATACCTGCCTGCCGGCTCACTTGCTGATACCCGCTGGTGATTCAGGTATGGGCTGGATCATGCGGATTTATTGGCTTTACCGCGTCTCCATTTTGCCCACAAAGGCAGCAGGTAAAGGTAGGAGCCGGTGATGGCCATGATGACCATGAATACGGCCTGTATGCGCTGCGCCACGTTGCCGACGGCAGTACCGCGCGCGAAGATGACGGTTAGCAGCAGGGCGACGAACGGGATGACCAGCCAGCGGTGAAGTTTGCGAACCCATTTCTTTAAAAATTTATCCATTTTTTCCTTCTTCTCTCTACCAATAATGGTTTGATGATGCCAGCGAAGCAGTAAGCGCCGCAGCGCGGATCTGCTTCATTTCGTCTCTGCGGATTGGAGGGCGCGCTCCAGCAGTGCGATGAGGGTTTCCTGCTCCTGAGGTGACAGACCTGAGAGCAGTTGTTGAAACTTCCTCTTCTGATACGCCTGGTGCATGTCGTAAATATCCTGACCGCGGCGGGTGAGGGTGAACTGCACCGCACGGGCGTCGGCGGGATCAGGCTTGCGCTCGACGACGCCGTTTTGCTGCATCCTTTTAACGCTGATGCTGATGGTTGGGGGCGCCAGGCGCAAGCCGGCGGCGATGTCCTGCACGCCGCAGCCGGGATGGGCGGCGATCCAGTCGATGAGGGTCATTTGGGCGGGGGAAGCGGCGCTTTCGGCGGCGTTGAGTGAGTCAAGGCCCAGCCGCCTGACCCGTTTCATCAG
>CAYWVP010000315.1:0-1730 GCA_964461605.1 uncultured Anaerolinea sp. | reverse complement strand
TCAACTTTGTCACCGAGGTCATCGGTAAGATCCCGGGCGTGCGCAAGACGCACATATCGTTCGTTCCGATCAAGATTAAAGACGACCATATCTGGCCGATCCCTTCGTCAGTAATAAAGAAAGACTAATTCCTTTTACCGGTTCTTTTACTCGTGTATCTCCTTCGTTGGTAATGGTCGCGTCCAAGCGACGCGCATGTTTTACACCTACAAACCAGTACTAGAAATGAGGAGGTAACATGGCACCAGAAGTCGATAAGGGTAGTATAGTTGCCGCTGAGAAGAAAAAGCTGAAGAGGGAATTGACCATTATTCCGCTTTTTGCTCTCATCTACTTCACCGTGTGCGGTGGAGCGTTCGGTGCCGAACCGATGGTCGGTTTATCCGGCCCGGGGCTGGCATTGTTACTGATGGTGATCACCCCGCTCGTGTTCAGCATTCCAAACATGCTCATGGTGCGCGAGATGCAATCCATGATGCCGGTCGAGGGCGGGTATTATCACTGGGTCAAGCAGGCCTTTGGTCCCTTCGCCGGTTTCATGTCAGGCTGGATGAACTGGGTCGTCTCATGGGTGGATGTATCCATCTACCCGGTATGGACCGCATGGTACCTGAGTTATTTCATCCCGGCGCTTAATGATGGCGCGACCATTGGAGGAGTCGAGGTTTCATCCGACTTACTCTCATGGCTGGTGGCGGCTGTGTTAATCATCGCAGCTTCATTACTGAACGTGCGCGGAGCAAAACTCACCGGTCTCACCGCAAGCTGGCTGGGTGTGGCGATGATCGTCCCGATCATCATCATGTCAGGCTTTGGCATCTACGCGTGGATCGTCAATGGAACTCCAACCGATATCCCGTTCCTGCCTGGTGGTGCTGAAGTCAACGGTAGAAACCTGCTCGGTGCACTGAGTGTGGGTATCTACGTGGCGATGTGGAACTTTATGGGCTGGGAACTGCCCACCGCCGCGGGTGATGAGATCAAGAATCCCAAGAAAACCTATCCAAGGGCAATGGTGCTGGTGCTCATCGCCGCAATCCTGTCCTACTCCATCCCGACAATGGCTGGTCTTTACGGCGGTGCGGGTACTGAGGGTCAGTACCTGGCCTGGGGTATTGAGGAATCTGATACCGGCGTTGGCATTGGACCGATCCTGAATGAATATGGGATTGAAGATGAAAAGATGCTCACCTGGGGCATCGATCCCGGATCAGATGCGGGGTGGGAATTCCCGACCATCGCTCACCGCATCGGGGATGCCGTTGCCGGTAAAGACAGTCCCTTGTCATTTTTCCTGGGGGCAATCGTTGGCATCTCGGCCATCTTCTCCATGATCGGGTTGTTCATCGGGAATGGACTGGGCGGAACGCGCGTGCCCTTCGCGATGGCGGAGGACGGCATGATGCCCACGTGGCTAACAAAAGTTCACCCCAAATATGGAACACCCTGGGTGGCAATCCTCATTTGCGGATTCTTCTACCTGGTCTTTTCCACGTCCGCCTTCCAGAACCTGGTGGTAATCGATGTATTCCTGAATATGCTGGTGCTGATGGCGGAGATCTTTGCACTCGTGATGCTGCGTAAGAAGAAGCCCCACCTGCCGCGCAACCGTGTGCCGGGCGGAACGTTGGGACTGGTCTATATTGTCGTTGCGCCGCTCACAATCATCATCATCGCCATTGTCAGCCAGGTGCTTGATTACGGCTGGCAGGGAGCGATCGGGTTGAGTC
>CAYWVP010000314.1:0-1753 GCA_964461605.1 uncultured Anaerolinea sp. | reverse complement strand
TCGATGAACCTGGGTGACCTCACCACGCGTACCATGGTCACATATGACAGTTCCCTTCCGCGCGACACCTTCGACCTGAACGGAATCCGTCAGAGCGGTGCTGCCCTGCAAAGAGTGAGTCAGCACCTGAACCTGATCCGCGGTATTCGCGGTTTTTCTGCACCTGCGCACATCTTCAGTGAATCCAATTTTCCCGCCGGAGCTGGCCTGGCTTCCTCCGCCGCGGCTTTCGCAGCGCTTACCGTTGCTGCTGTGAGGGCTGCCGGTATAGAAATGACCGAAAAGGACCTGTCCCGCCTCGCCCGGCGCGGATCCGGATCCGCAGCGCGTTCCATTCCCGCCGGATTCGTGGAATGGTACCGCGGCGACACTGACGCGGATTCTTACGCCATCTCCATCGCCCCCGCCGATCATTGGGAACTCATGGACTGCATCGTGATCCTGGACAGTAATCACAAAGCAACCGGTTCCACCGAAGGACATCGTCTTGCACAATCAAGCCCGCTGCAGCAGGCGCGCGTTAAAGACTGCGATCGCCGCCTTGAAAACTGCCGCGACGCGATCAGGCACAAGGATTTCGACGCCCTGTCCAAAGTGATCGAACTCGATTCCAACCTGCTGCACGCGGTGGCAATGACCTCCAACCCGCCGGTGTTCTACTGGTTGCCGGCGACATTAGAAGTAATGCAGGCGGTGGTTAACTGGCGCCAGGCAGGTTTACCCGTAGCCTATACAATAGATGCCGGTCCCAACGTACACGTCATTTGCGAAACTTCTTCATTCACCCGGGTTCAGGAGAAACTGACCTCTCAGCCAGGTGTTCAAAGCGTGTTGTGCTCAAAAGCGGGGAACGGTACAAACCTTGAGTAGAATAGTGATTTTCGTCCCGATACAGCGTTCTTGACTTTTTTTGACTTATACAATAAAGTTAACTGAATCTTCAGATTGCTGATGGATATATGATTTTAAGAGGAGGTGTGTATCGAAATTTGTTTTGGAATCAGCAGGTTGATCGTTCAAAATAACACAACAAAAATGGAGGAGATATAATGCGAAAGCTATATGCAGTACTTGGTGTTTTGATCGTTACCGCAATGGTGTTGAGCGCTTGCACAACCCCCACCGCTGCCCCGACCGAAGCCCCTGTCGTTGAGCCGACCGAAGCCCCTGTGGCTACCGAAGCTCCAGTCGCTACTGAAGCCCCCGCGGCTGTTCCCCTTGTGGTCGCCTACGAGGATTTTTCCCAAAAATTCAGCCCATTCTTTGGTGATACCGGATACGATATTGATGTCGCGAATATGACTCAGATCGGCATGCTGACCACCGATCGTGTGGGTGGTATTGTTCACAATGCCATTGAGGGTGAAGTTCGCAACTTTAACGGCACCGACTACACCTACACTGGCCCGGCCAATACTTCAGTTGTGTATGATGAAGCCACTGACACCACGAAGTACACCGCCAAAATTCGCGAAGATTTGAAATTCTCCGATGGCGAACCTGTCACCGCTGATGACATCATCTTCACCTACTACACCTACCTGGATCCCTCTTACGTGGGTTCGACCTCATTAGGCTCTTATGGTATTGTCGGTCTGAAAGATTACCAGACCCAGACGACCAGTGAAGTCTATGACAAGTACTCCGCGTTATCTGATGAGATCCTCGCCGCCGGCAAAGACCATGTCTGGGCCGAAGGCGATGCATGGACCCAGGAACAGCAGACGGACTTCTGGACCCGCATCGATGAAGG
>CAYWVP010000313.1:0-1755 GCA_964461605.1 uncultured Anaerolinea sp. | reverse complement strand
CGGAACCACTCACCGTGTAGCCCTTTTCCAGCAGGACTCGCGCGATGGAGGATATCCCGGTGCCGCCAATGCCGATCAGGTGTACGTGTTTCATCAGATGAACACCACCAATACAAAGACAAAACAAACCGCAACGGCGACGTAGATCGCAGGTGTGGTCATCAGCCAGGCTGGAGGGAGATATTCGATCCAGCGCATTGCCGCCTGGCCGGTCTGGGTCATTACATCAGGGGCTGCCACAAACGGGAAGGGATATCCCGCTGCGTTCAGGTAGTACCAGAGCGTGCCGAAGACGAGGTAACCGTTGATACCGCCAAGAATGAAGCCCAGCAAAGTATCCTGCACCATGTGACGGATGAAACGGCCGCTTTCAGCCAGTTTGGGAATTTTGGGGGTCTGATAGCCGGCGAAGACCAGCGCGGCAAGGATGCCGCTCTTCATCATAAATACCGAGTTGGGCGATGAAGTCTGCACAGTCTCTTTGAAGAAAGGAACATAGGCTTCGAGCACCGTGAGGGTAAACATCGCCAGGATCACGCTGAAGGTGACCAGCAATTCCTTTGCCCAGCCGCGCATGGCTCCTGCCAGTGCAAAGAGCAGGATGAATATCCACAACAAAACATCAAGACTGATCATTTATTGCCTGCCTTTCGATTGCCGAGCTCAACCAGGAGACCAGCGATCTTTTCTGCAGCCTTTGGTGTTGCCAGGGAGTGCATGTTTTTCCGCATGGTATTCAGTTTTTGTTCATCTTCGAGGATGGAAAAGACAGCATTACTCAATTGACCTGGCAACGCGGCATTTTCAATCATCACGGCAGCATCATGTTTCACCAGGTACTCCGCGTTGACCTTTTGGTAGCGCCAGGCGAAGGGGTAGGGCACCAGGATCGCAGGAAGCCCAAACAGCGGCAGTTCGCCCAGCGTGGAAGCACCGGCACGTGACAGCACCAGCGAAGCACAGGAAAAAGCCGCGCTGATCTCTTCATGTAGATAAGCGTAAGGGTGATAGCGATCAACCAGTGAGGCAGGCAGAGTGCTGCGAGCCGCCTGTGCAGCGGGTTCTTCTGCTGCTCCGGTGATGTGCAACACCTGGACCCGCTCCAGCAGGCTGGTGAGATTGTCAAAGACCGCCTGGTTAATCGAATGCGCGCCTTTGCTGCCGCCGATGACCAACAGGACGGGAAGTTCCGAGGAGAGGTTAAAGGTCGCCAGGGCAGAAGCGCGGTCGATCACTTTCAAATCGGACCGAGTCGGATAGCCGGTGATTTCAGCACGTTTATTCTTGTTGAAATAAGGACGGGAATCTGCACAGGTGAGCGCAATCACGTCGGCAAAACCGGACAAGGCTTTGAGCGCCATGCCGGGTTCAATATCCGGGACATAAAGGAGGTTGCTGATGGTTGCGCCAGCCAATGCCATGGGTACGGCTACATAACCGCCGGTGAAGAGCATCACATCCGGTTTGAATTCGCGCAGGATGCGGCGTGATTCGGTGTAACCGCGTAGCAACTTTACCAGGTTGCCCGGTAAAGCGCGCAAGCCGACACCATGCACACCAGCCGCGCTGATCTCAGCGTAGGGGAGGTTGTGGCGTGTTACAAGGCCGGCTTCCATACCGCCCTTACCGCCCACCCACAGGGTCTTTTCCACCCGATCAGCGACTGCCTGAAGGACTGCCAGTGCGGGGTAAACTCCCCCGCCCGTCCCTCCGGCGCAAATCAACAACCGCATGTGTGAGGCTCCTTTCTGCGCT
>CAYWVP010000312.1:0-1774 GCA_964461605.1 uncultured Anaerolinea sp. | reverse complement strand
ACTGCCTGTGAGGCCACCGCAGCGCCATAATTGCCGCTGGTGGCTGCCACGATGCCTTTATAACCCTTGCGGGCGGCTTCGTACACACTGATCGATGCGCGGCGGGCTTTAAAGCTGCCCGAGGCATTGTTGGCTTCGTCCTTGACCAGGATCCTGGCGCCCTTACCGGACGGCGAAATGCGGCGCACAGCTTCGGTCAGGTTGCGCAGTTCGTAAAGAGGGGTGTGTCCAACTTTCGTTTCGCCCTGGATACGGAAGATCTCTTCCATCGTGTAACCGGTATCCGACATCATGCGTTCGTAATCAAAGGCGATCGGGCTGAAGATGTAATCGTCGTAATCCATCCCCATCGAGGATTTCATGATCTCATTCTTGCGCGCCATGACAGCCTGGTAAGACATATCCCGGGGGCTCATTCTTCGTACTCCGTACCAATGGTCAATAATTCGGGCACGACCGTGCCGAAACTGTGCTGGTAACTCGGATTGACAACCCTCAACTTACCGCTGATGACACGCCCGATGATCGTCCTGACTTCCACGTCCTGCCCGATCTCAGCGTCCTGTTCAAGAAAACCTGAAACCCGCAGAATGTAGGGAACTTGCTTGGTGTCTTCAGGCAGGGCTGTTGACCGCTCGGCGGGTTGTAACACAACCTGTTCGATCTCCACCCAGGTTCGTTTCTTTACCATGTTCCTGCTACCTCCACAATTTTTTGTTGTTTAAATGTGACGGCTGTAAGCGCTCTCTCCCATCAGGGCGGCGGGTGCCGGCATGTCGATCATGCGTTTGAGGCCGGGGGTGGCGGCGAAAACGTGCGGGATCATATTCACAGCCAGTCCCATTGTGGCAACACCACCAGCGATCTCGGGTTTAATGGCGAGATTGATCTCAGGTTTGCCGTAGATGTGAATATAATCGCCTGTTTCCTGACCCTCGAGGTGAGGGTGGATCTGCTGCGGATGAACCAGGCGGATAACCTCTTTGTCTCCGCGGTAACCGATACCGGTGTGCGCGCAGCCGGCTACCATACCCGGCTGAACCTTGACGTGCGGAGTTTCGCGGTATACCTGGCTGATGATCGGTTCACGAACCTGTTCGATGCGGTCCACGCCCAATCCCAGTGCATCGCTGATCATGTGGATGGATTCCGGGAATCCCACGTGACCCACGATCGATCCATCTTCAATCCCTGCTTTGAACGCGGCCGGGGTGATACCCACACCCTGTGTTTTCATCACGGTTGGGCCATAAGGACTGAGGTCGTTCACCCGCGAGGCTTCAATGCGTTCCACGTTGTGATTCCCGCCGGTCAGGGCGACCACCAGCAGATCGAGCACATATCCGGGATTCACCCCTGTTCCGAGTA
Source organism: uncultured Anaerolinea sp. (assembly GCA_964461605.1). Classification (GTDB taxonomy): domain Bacteria; phylum Chloroflexota; class Anaerolineae; order Anaerolineales; family Anaerolineaceae; genus UBA6107. Next base: position 406 of record CAYWVP010000312.1, on the reverse strand, counting down.
CTGTCACGTTATTCTTGAGGCACAATTCATCCAGTTCAGCAGCAAGTTCCGGATTCTGCGCATAAGGATCAGCCATTTCTTCCGCAATGGAGACACAATTGATGCCGGCGGTGATGATGCGGCGCAGATCAGCCATCTGATCTTTAACCCAGGAGGTTGTGGCGATGACCACCACATCGACCTTTTCCCTGTCCAGCACTTCATCAGGATTTCCGGTCACCATGATACCGAGCTTACGGTCAATTTTGAGGACAGTGCCGAGGTCCTGGCCTATGTAATCGGGTCGATAATCTACGGCTGCGACCATCTGCAACCCCGGTTTTTCCAGCACCAGGCGTGCCATTCCGCTGCCCATGGCTCCCAAACCCCATTGAAGAACTCGAATTGGCTTCATAAATACTCCTGA
>CAYWVP010000311.1:0-1777 GCA_964461605.1 uncultured Anaerolinea sp. | reverse complement strand
CCGGCAGATCGAGAAGGATACGCTCGCGTTCATATCTGAAGTGGAGACTCACCTATCCTCGCTTGAACCGACTATTGAGCCTTGAGCTCTCGTAATTATCAAACAACTCGATAATCAAGACTAAAACCCGGTTTTTTGATACTCGTAAATGAATGATATAAGATATTTTATATCTACTTAGTCTTGTATTTGTGTTGATATATTACTATAATCAATAAATGATCAATAAACTGCCCATATTCATTCTGGTTGGTCCACCAGCTGTGGGTAAAAGCACAACCAGCCGGGCATTGGCAACGCGTTTTGGTCGAAGCGTGCATATTTCTGTTGATGATCTGCGGGAAATGGTCGTGAGTGGCTTACTGCTCCCGGGTGCTATCTGGTCCGCTGAGCTGGCTGAACAGATTGCGATAGCGCGGAATAACGCCACACAGATCACCGGAAATTACCATTCTGCAGGTTTCTGTGTTGTGGTGGATGATTTTTGGGATCTCAATTTCCAGGCAGATTACCATGAATTATTAGCGCAGCATTCCGTTCATAAGATCCTGCTTTACCCGCAACAACAGACTGCCCACCAGCGCAATTATGTCCGTTCTGATGGAGACGAGACCCGCGTCTACATCGACGAAGGAATCAGAAATGTTTATGATCAGTTGCAAGGTAACCTGGATGCTTTAACGCATGACGGTTGGTTTATCGTCGATTCTTCACAGATGAGCGTGGAAGATACCGTTGATTTCATTCTAAACACATTGATCAAGTAATACAGAAAATTCTGTAAACTCGCAACTTGAATACACGCCTGCCTGTTATTGATTAACGGTTACCAATACCTGCATATCGGAACAAAGGAACTAACCTCTCCCAAAAAACAAGTGGATCGAACATTTTTCGTTACACTGGCGTATCACGAGATGATATTTACTCGATTCTCCAGGTTATCGGATCGTTTCTTCCAATCAACCGGATAAACCAAATACACCAAACGAACATTCGGTTAATGCCCGGAACTAAGATTGTAGCCCTGACATTACCCTTTTTCCGTTAATACTACCATTTTTGTCTTATTAATTTATAATGATTACTGTTAGAGTAAAGTTGACACCAGGAAGGAGAAAATCATGGCGTTCATCAGGACAATTTCAGAAGAACATGTAGAGTCATTGGCTCAAGAACAATACAATGCTGCCAGAAAGACTATGGGATACGTACCTAATTATGTTAAGGCATTCAGCCTCCACCCCGAGGTCTACGAAGCCTGGACGAATTTGATCAGCGCAATCAGATCCCGTATGCGCTTAAGGCGGTATGAACTGGTCACCTTCGCCGCTGCGCAGGCATTGGAATGTGCTTACTGCATGCTCGCCCACGGGGCAACTTTGCGCAAAAACTTCTTTAACACGGAACAGATGCTGGCGATCGTCAGGGATTACCGCAACGCCGGATTGACCGCGGAGGAAGTGACTTTGATGTCCTTTGCCCGCAAGATCACCCTAGAAGCCCACAATGTGAACGAAAAAGACATTGATGAACTGCGCGGTTTTGGACTGAAAGACGAGGAAATACTGGATGTGATCCTGGCTAGCACCGCCCGCAACTTTTTCAGCAAAACCCTCGAAGCGGCGGGGGCTGTACCGGACAGCGTGTACGCAGAATTGGAACCGGAACTGTTACAGGCTCTTTCGCTGGGTCAACCGATCGAAAAATAATCTGGGAAAAAAACGTGATCTTGCATGAGCATGTGGTTAATGGGGTTCGCTGATCACTGCCAATC
>CAYWVP010000310.1:0-1791 GCA_964461605.1 uncultured Anaerolinea sp. | reverse complement strand
ACAGTAATTAACGTTCCCTGGTTTGAAATTAGCGAACCATAATACCAGATTACATTAATGCAAAAGGCGGGGAGGTAACTCCCCGCCCTGGTCTTCTCCTCATTCCAAACTCCCATGAATAACCTGATCTTTACAGTGTTTGTAAATTCAGAAACCACCTTCTCAATATAGCCCACCAATGGTCCTCGATAATTTCCATCTTGTATTCTATATTAATTTTTGTTATTATTAAATACAATGTTTATCCGATTTAGCGGATTTACAATAAATCAATCTGCCAATTGAACAATTTAATAAGGAGACCCATGAAACGCCCGTTGTTTTACCCACTCATTTTTATGATTGTTTTTGTTTTAACGGTCAGTCTCGCCTGTGCTTTGCCTTTCGGCAAGGACAAAACACCTGAACCGACAGAAGCCGCGAATACTGCAGAACCAGTAGACGTCGCGGTCACTGAAGCGCCAACCGAGCCTCCTTCGCAACAGGACGCGCTCCTTGTTACCAGGCTGGAGGATGTCAAGAAGGCGGTCGTGCAGATCGAAGCGGAAGGCACTTTTGTTGACCCTGAATTTGGCTTGCAGGTGAACGCCGCTGGTCGCGGCACCGGTTTCATCATTGACCCGAGCGGGATCGCCGTAACCAATAATCACGTAGTAACAGGCGCCGGCCTGATCAAGGTCTGGATGAACGGTGAATCGCAACCGCGCAATGCCCGCCTGTTGGGGTACTCCGAATGCAATGACCTGGCTTTGATCAAGATCGACGGGACTGATTTTTCCTACCTCAAATGGTTTGAGGATCCTGTGGATGTCGGACAGGAGGTTTACCTGGCGGGGTTCCCGCTGGGAGAACCGGAATACTCGCTGACCAAGGGCATCATCAGCAAGAGCAACACCAATGGCGATACCTCATGGACTTCGATCAAGGGCGGGATTCTGGCGCACGATGCCACCGGCAACCCGGGTAATTCTGGCGGTCCCCTCGTGACCACGCAGGGTGAAGTGGTCGGCATTCACTTCGCCGGATACAAGGAAGCTGATCAGTATTTTGCCATTAGCGCTAAAACCGCCATTCCGGTTGTAGCAGAACTGGAAAAAGGCGAAAACTACGAATCACTGGGAGTGAATGGCACCGTGATTTCGAATGAGGATGGCTCCATCACCGGCGTTTGGGTTGCCTCAGTTGATTCCGGTTCACCCGCCGACAAGGCTGGTCTTGCAGGCGGCGATATCATCTATCAACTTGAAGGCCTGGTATTGGGGACGGATGGAACGATGGCGGATTACTGCTCAGTCATCCGCACGCAAGGCTCCGATGACAATATGTCGGTCAGCGTTTTACGCTTCGGTACCGGTGAGTACCTGGAAGGCGAGCTGAACGGGGATAAGCTGGCGGTTGTCAGCCAATTCTCCTCAGAGGACGACACGGGCAACGGTTCGACCGGCAGCGGCGGCGAAGCCTTTTTCTACGATGAGTTTGATGGCGATTTGGACTACTACAGCCTCTTCTCGATGAGCGGAGATACAGATGATCCAAAAATGGGCGTCTATTCCGATGACAGTGCTCTTGTATTTGATCTGCAGGATACCTACCTGTGGCCTTACGTTCTCTATGACCCCTACACTTATCAGGATGTCCGGGTGGATTTTGAGGCTGAAAACCTGGGCAATAACAACAATATGGTAGCGCTGGTGTGCCGTTACGATCCGGATCGTGGATGGTATGAATTCAATGTGACCAACAGCGGACTGTACGACATCTACTATTATGACGCGGTGACGCTCAAAGATT
>CAYWVP010000309.1:0-1801 GCA_964461605.1 uncultured Anaerolinea sp. | reverse complement strand
GCTCCCACGTTTTTGCGGTTGGGTCATACTTTCTCGCGAAGCCCGATGCGTTGTCCCAGGTGATGCTGCCTTCACTGCCGATGATCAGCAGATCATGCTGCCCGGGGCGCTGAAGGTAATCCAGGTGGACATTGGCAATCCCTCCCTGCTTGAAGCGTAAAAGGATGTCGGCTGTGTCTTCCACAGGCAGGTTGAGACCGTCACTTGAGGTCACAGCACCCAACTGGCTCACTTCGCCCAGCATCCAGCGCAGGTAGTCCAAAGGGTGGCACAGGGTGTTCACCACACCACCGCCCAGGTCTGCCCTGGCGCTGTAACTGCTGCGGTAATCCTCCCAGGGGTGCCAGCCGGGCAGGTATTCACCCCAGTGTGATTTAACCGTGGTCACGCGCCCGATCGCTTTCTCCGCCAGCCACTGTCTCACCTGCTGCAGACCGGGATGAAAACGGAACTGGAAACCGGTCAGGAATCCACCGCCGCCGCGCGCCAGCGCTTCTTTCAGCTCAGGCACGCGCGCCAGCGAGTGAGAGATCGGCTTTTCCATCAGGATCGAGCAACCAGAACTGGCGCAGGGAATCGCGATGTCGAGATGCAGCGCCGTCGGGTTGGCGATGATCACCGCGTCAGGCTTGTGTGCGAGGGCTGCCTCCAGCGAGGTTTCCACGGGAATTCCCGCGATCTCGTCCTGCGGCAGCGTTGATTGATGCGACCGCAACAGGAGGATATCTTCCTCCCCCAGCGCGCGCAGGTTGTTCATATGCCGTCTGCCGATCGATCCGTAACCCGCGATCAGGAATTTCATGAAAATTCACTCCATCCTGGCGTAAATTCCAGCCAATTCACTCTCAAATCAAGTTCGATAGAAAGGCAGTTGTTCATAAACAAACCGGGCTTTCGCTTTTCATCATCCATAAGCGACGAATCAGCCGATAATCTTTTTGGGTTTGCGTTCATACCAGTAACCACCATCCACTATTTTTGACCGTCAGGCTTGCTGCGGAACTTACCCAAAACGTCCTGAAGCACCCACAACGGGGATAAGCGCATTAATAGCACACGGCCGTTGATTCGAACACCCGGCATGTTCTGATACTTGGCGATCATACTCTTTATTTTTTCGTAAGAGTATTTGCGGGTTTCCATCATCTGTTCCGGTGTCAGGTGATTCTGCTCCTCGAAAGCCTTCTGGATCCTGAAGATCGTTTGCAAGCCTTCTCTGACACTCTCAGCGGAATCAACCTCAACCCGGTTGACATAGTAGAAGGATTCGATGACATCGAAAGGAATCATGTATCCAAGCAGATCTGAATATGCCAGTTGCGCAGATCGTAAAGTTTCCTTCCTCTGCCTTTGATTCCTGTTCTTGGAGGTTTGCCCCTGGTGCACCCGGTAGTATAAGTAAGGTTCAGCGATGTTGGCGTACAGGTGGTGCGTGTTTTTCCGCAACCAGAACGAATAATCATCCGCCGCCAGGAAGTCTTTTTCAGACTCCCTTTCATTGTAGAGCTGGTAATAATCCGACCGCATCATCACTGAAGGATTGTGCAAAACGCAGTTGTAATACATCTGCAACCGGATGATCATTGAATCCGTAGGGCTGATGTGCCGTTTACCGGTAGGCATCCCATTCTCGTCGATGAAGATCAAACCGGTTCCAACCGCATCGATCTCAGGGTGCGCTTCCAGGTACTGGTGTTGCACTTTGAACCTTTCCGGCAGGGCGATATCATCCTGATCCATCCGGGCGATGTATTTACCTGTGCAGTATTGCAGTCCACTGGTTACTGATGCCGCGATCCCC
>CAYWVP010000308.1:0-1806 GCA_964461605.1 uncultured Anaerolinea sp. | reverse complement strand
TCGGAAACAAGGGAGATATCTGCAACCTGCACGATTTCGTCCACGCGGCTGGGGGTGGGGATACGCAGCAGCATCAGAGGCAGTTTCGTGCCGTTTTTTCGTATGGCTGCCAGGTTTTCAAGGCGCGAATCAGCCAGCATGTCAGCCCCGCAATCCTCGAGGGTGCGCATCACGTCCGGATGCGCGCAAACTACTTTCCCCACGCAGGCCACCTGAATGCCATGTGAATGGCAGAGCTGCAAAACCGCACGGGCATTATCCGCTACCCGTGACGGGAATATTTCAAGGCGTGGTGTCAACATACGGCTCATGATTCATTCTCCAGCCAATGTTCGAAAGTCTTTTTTACTTCATCGGGATAAGACCGGGCGATCGTTCCCAGGGCAGAAAAGCGGTAATCGCGATCCAATAGAACCGGTGTACCGGGTTGCGGGAGAAGGTATTTGCCGGCACCGGTACAGATCCTGCCGAGGATCTCTTCTCCGCCTTCGATGCGGGTAAGCGCTCCGCCGGTTCCGATCACCCATTTCACTGCAGTAAGGTCCTTGCCCTTGACAACCTGTTTCTTGCCGGTTGGCGTGTACAGATCGGTCACCACTCCAGCGTGGCGGCGAATGCTCATCTCGACCGCCTTGTTGCACAACCAGCGGGTCAATTCCATTTGATTCCCGGTGGTTGGGATAGCCTGCAAGTCTGTCAGGCGATCCTCTTCCTCCCAATTTTCGGTCAACTCGATGATATTTCGGGCGTTGATGAAAACCCCAAGGTCTCCCTCCACCGTGCGTTTTGCACGAGGTTCCGGCTCAACCTGCCTGGCTGTCCATTCAGGGCTGCCGTCTGATACGCTGTGAACATCGGTGGTGGCGCCGCCCACATCGAACACCAGGCAATCCCCCATCACCTCGGCAAAGAGTTCACTGCCAAGCAGTACCGCGCCGGGGGTGGGAAGGATCTCATGTTTCGTCAGCTCAGCGATACCGCTCATGCCGGGTGCGTGAATGATGTGGCGGTTGAACACTTCATGGATGATGCGGCGCAAGGGCTCAATGTTAAGCACATCCACCTCGGGGAAAACGTTGGCGGTCACCAGCAGTTCGATCCCGGCGGTGTTGAAGATCTCCTCGATGGGTTTGCGCAGCGCGCTGTTTCCGGCGTAAACCACCGGCACAGGCAGGTTCAGCCCGGCAATCTTTTGGGCATTTTCAAGCACCGTTTTCTTTTCACCATAATCCACTCCGCCGGCAAGCAGGATGATGTTGGGGTGGATCTCACGTATCTCGTCCAGGTCGTACGTATCCAGCACACCAGCCGTCACCTTTTTGACGATGGCACCTGCCCCGAGGGCGGCTTCGCGGGCAGCCCTGGCGGTCATGCTGTAGGTAAGACCATGGACGGACATGCGCAGTCCGCCGGCAGCGGAACTATTGACGAAAATTTCCGCTTCCTCGTCGATGGTGATGTTGTCGTGCCGGGCTTGCGCCATTGCCTGGTCGACACCGATCCTCACGTCTCCCTGGCTGATGCTGGTGGGAGCAAATCCCTGGGCAACGTGTAACAGGTACCCTTGCGGTGAAATGGAAAAACCATTCACCTTGGTGATGGTGGAACCAACTTCAACGGTGAGGATGCGAATCTTCTCAGGCAAATGATCCTCTAACTAGATCTGTCCCCGTTTGATCAGGGTTTTCACCATGGCGTTTACGACATGGATGCCCTTGGTACCCCGCCCGAAGGTGGCGTCCAGACCCGTTTCGGCGGCCATTTCAGGGTTGACCTGCGTGCCACCGGCGATGAGGATGATGTTGT
>CAYWVP010000307.1:0-1818 GCA_964461605.1 uncultured Anaerolinea sp. | reverse complement strand
CAACGTTTTTCACCCTGGCTTTACGTGGTCACAACACTGCTGGCGTTGTATCTTGGCTTTGGCAAGCGCCGTGCTGAGTTGTCCGTCCTGATCAACGATAATCCACAATCTCACCGCAAGGTTCTATCCGGCTATTCGATTGCGCTTGTTGATCAGTACATTACGGTTGTCTCTGCCTCAACGATCATTGCCTATTCGCTTTACACTTTTTCCGGTGCAAACCTGCCCGACAATCACGCCATGATGCTTACAATTCCATTCGTGCTTTACGGCATCCTTCGTTATCTATTCCTGATCCAGATGCGTAATGAAGGCGGAGAACCCGAAGAGATACTGCTCAAAGACCGGCCGATCCAGGTCGCAGTGCTCCTATGGGCAATAACAGTAATGGTTATCTTCTATCTTTATTAATCCAATGCCAGCCATCTCCGCAACAGCCCCCGGAAAGATCATCCTTTGTGGTGAACATGCAGTAGTCTACGGAAAACCCGCGATTGCCCTGCCTGTGACACAGGTACGGACGAAGACCACGATCCTTGCCAAACCAGCTGCACTTCCGGGCAAGGTGCAAATCATCGCCCCCTCCATCAACCTGGATACTGATCTGACCCATCTTACCGAAGACCATCCACTGCGTAAGACCATCGCATTGGTGGAACAGGAACTTCACGTAAATGCCCTGCCTGCATGCGAGATCCGCATTTCAACCACTGTTCCCCTGGGTGCTGGTTTGGGGTCCAGTGCTTCAGTTACAGTCTCTCTTGCCAGGGCACTGTCCAACTTCCTGGGACACCCCTTACCGGATAATTCCATTAACCTCATCACATACGAGGTCGAAAAGATCCACCATGGAACACCTTCCGGTATTGATAACACCGTGATCACTTACGCCGCACCCATTTTGTTCCAGAAAGGCTACCCGATCAAATTCCTTGACGTTCTCAATGGATTCATCCTTGTGATTGCAGACTCAGCCTCAGCCAGCTCCACCGCAGAAATGGTGGAAGGAGTAAGAGAACGTTGGCAAGAGGACAAGGCGAAGTACGATCAATTGTTTGAGCGGATCGCTTTAGTGACCACTCAAGTTTACGAAGTACTGTGTAAAGGCAACATGGTAAACAGTGGTGCATTGCTTACGGAAAATCACCATTTACTGCGTGAAATCGGTGTTTCCACGCCAATCCTTGATCAGATGGTCAAGGCTGCCATTGAGGCAGGTGCGAGTGGAGCGAAATTATCCGGTGGAGGCGGCGGCGGTAACATTATCGCAGTGGCATCTCCCGGCTCAGTCGACCGGGTAAGCGCTGCGCTCTTGAGCAATGGCGCCAGGAATATCATTGTTACTGCAATTTCCGGCAGGGGCGGTATCATCCATGAATGAATTGGTCTTCCTCAAATTGGGCGGTTCACTGATCACTGAAAAGAACATCGCGCACACAGCCAGGACAAAAGTGATCGATCGGATTGCAGACGAGATCAAACAAGCCCTTCAGGCTTATCCAGATCAACAGATATTGATCGGGCACGGTTCCGGCTCATTCGGTCACATTGCTGCCCGTAAATACGGTACCCGGGATGGAGTAAAAACAGATGTTGATTGGCTGGGTTTCGCCGAGGTATGGCGGGAAGCCAAAGCCCTGAACCAGATCGTAATGGAAAGCTTTATTAAGGCAGATTTACCGGTGATCGCGTTTCCACCTTGTGCACAAGTGCTGACGCGCTCGCACAGGATCGTCACCTGGAATATCTCGCAGATCCAGTCTTCCCTCGAACATGGACTAATACCAGTAATTTATGGTGATACTGTCTTCGACGAAA
>CAYWVP010000306.1:0-1830 GCA_964461605.1 uncultured Anaerolinea sp. | reverse complement strand
GTGGCTGGAGATCCATACCGGCCAGCAGCTGTAAAACAATTACAGACACTTGGCGAAAAGATCGGGGTGGAGGTAATTGCAGATCCTTCCATGAAACCCCCGGCACTGGCTGCACAGGCTTTTGATAAGGCGCAAAAAGGCGGTTACACGGTTGTCATCATCGACACCGCCGGCCGCTCACAGCTGGATCAGCCACTGATGGATGAACTCAAGGCTATCGCGCATAAGGTCAAACTGGTGGACACTTTGCTGGTGGTGGACGCCATGATCGGTCAGGAAGCGCTACATATCGCCGAGGGGTTTCGCGATACAATTAATATCACCGGTTTGATCTTTACCAAAATTGATGGTGATGCGCGCGGTGGGGCTGCCATTTCTGTCCGCAGTGTGACTGGTGTACCGATAAAGTTCCTGGGAACCGGCGAGGGGATCGATGCGATTGAAGTATTTGATCCTGCCAGATTGGCATCGCGCATCCTGGGAATGGGTGATATGATTGGGCTGATCGAAAAAGCAGAAGCTGCTTTCGATCAGAAGATCCAGAAAGAACAGGCTGAACGTGTTCTCAAAGGCCAGTTCACGCTGGAGGATTTTGCCGATCAGCTGAAACAACTGCGGAAAATGGGTTCGATCTCCCAGGTGATGGATATGCTGCCTGGAGGTTTGGGTCAGGCGGCGAGAAATATCTCGCCAGAAGATACTGAACGCAGCATGAAGCGTACTGAAGCGATCATCAATTCGATGACGTTGCAGGAAAAAAGAAATCCTGATCTACTCAATGCATCACGCCGCCGGCGGATCGCGAGAGGATCAGGAACCGATGTGCAGGAAGTCAATCGCCTGATGAAACAATTCAGGGATACACAACGGTTGATGAAGACAATGCAGAAAACAGGCGGGAAAGGCCTTTCCCGATTGTTTAAGTGATCAAAAATGAAACAGCGGTTAGCGCTCCCTTCAGCGCCCCTCGCCTAAGTATAATTTTTGGATTCACTTCATATTTGATCATTGATTAGGAACAGGAGATAAACCATATGGTAAGAATTCGTTTACGCAGAACAGGTCAGAGGCACCAACCCAGTTACCGCATCGTAGTGGCTGAAAAAGAAAGCCCGCGCGATGGTCGCTTCCTTGAGATCATCGGATTTTACAATCCAACCACTGATCCCTTTACCTTCGAGGTTCAGGAGGATCGTGTGTATGAATGGATGAAGAACGGCGCGCTTCCCAGCGAATCTGTTATGATGTTGTTCAAAATCGCCGGTGTTCTTGAGCGTTATGAAAGATTCAAGAAGGGTGAAGCTGTTGAGACTCTGCTTGAAGAGGCAAAACTGGCGACTGAAGCAAGAGCTGCTAAGATCAAAGCTTAAAGATCATGCAACCTTCAAGCAAACCTACGCAAAAGTATCCAAGGAACGTTGATCAGGAAAGCCATATTAAGGAACTGATCGAATACATCGCGCTATCATTAGTAGAAGATCCTTCCCAGGTGGTGGTTAGCCAGTACCGTGGGGGAGGCCGCGAGAACCTGGAATTACACGTGGCCAGAGAGGATATGGGGCGTGTCATTGGTAAAGGCGGTCGCATCGCCAATGCCATGCGCATCCTGCTGCGCGTAGCAGCTGCCCGGGAGGGTAAACAGGCCAACCTGGATGTTGCTGAGCCCAAATGAGCAAGGGACTGAAAGGTAATAAATTCAATGCGGATCATTCAGGCTCGCCCAATCCGGGCGAGCCTGTCTACATGGCTGTCGGGAGATTGCGCCGCACTCACGGAATTAAAGGTGAGATCCTATTTGAGATGACCACCGATCAACCGGAGAATGTTAAG
>CAYWVP010000305.1:0-1835 GCA_964461605.1 uncultured Anaerolinea sp. | reverse complement strand
GCCAGCTTCTTCTCACCGGGTACGCCTAAAAGGATGGAACTCGCCCCGGTGGCAATGACCACTGTCTGTGCCTGGTATTCATTGCTGTAAGTTTTCACCTTAAAAGGCCGCTCAGTGAGGTCAACGCCTGTCACTGTATCAAATTCCACCCGTGCGCCAAAACGTTCCGCCTGCTTCTGGAACAGGTCGCCCAGTTCAGGGCCGCCGACGCCATCCGGGAAACCGGGGTAATTTTCAATTGTGTGCGTAAGCGCTGCCTGACCCCCTGGCTGCATCCCGGTAAAGACGAGCGGGTTAAGCTCTCCCCGAGCCGCGTATAGAGCCGCAGAAAGCCCAGCTGGTCCTGCACCAATAATGATCATTGATTCAACGGAATTTATATCGTTCATGGTTAACCTTTTGTTGTGTATTTGTCAGTAATTGCTAATGCCTGGTTGATGACCTGAAAGCCTTCGTCTAATTCATTTTCGTTAATGATCAACGGGGGGATGATCAGGATAATATTCCAGTGAATGGTTGCATAAACGCCATGTTCCAATAAGTACTTGCGAACCTCCAGCATTTCCTTGCTGGTCGTGCCAAAAGGTGACATGGGTTCTTTGGTGTCACGATTTTTCACCAGTTCAATTGCCGCAAACATACCGATGGACCTCACATCCCCAACCGATGGGTGTTCTGCGGCTAAATCATTCAGCACCTTCTTCAGATACTCGCCTGTTTTCCTGGCTTTGGATACCAGTTTATCCTGCTGCATTACCTCGATCACCGCGATGGCAGCTGCCAGCGATATCGGGTGACCATTGTAAGTTAATCCACCCTCAAATACCCGTTCATCGAAGGTCGCGGCAATCTCAGGTTTCATTGCTACGGCGCCAAGTGGTGCGTAACCTGAAGTCAACCCTTTGGCCATGGTCATAACATCCGGGGTTACACCCCAGTGATCAACGGCAAACCATTCACCTGTACGACCGAAACCCGCCATGACTTCATCAACGATCATCACAATGTTGTATTTGTCGCAAAGCGCGCGAACCCCCGGCAGGTAACCTTTGGGAGGGATGATGATCCCGTTCGTGCCGGTCACAGTTTCCATCAATATCCCGGCGATGGTATGCGGCCCTTCGTACTGAATGATCTCTTCCAGGTGGTTGAGGTAATCCTGCGCGAAGTCTTCTTCAGTGATATTTGGATTATGGCGGTGAAATGTGGAACGATACTGGAATGGATCCAGGAAGTGCACAACACCGCTCATGATCGAGGGTTCCCACGCCAATCTTCTTGGATCTCCGGTAAGCGAGATCGCCCCGTAGGTCGCTCCGTGGTAAGAGCGGTAACGGGTGAGGATTTTGTTCTTTCCGGTAAATGCACGCGCTAGTTTTACAGCGTTCTCATTTGCAGAAGCGCCGCCGGAAGTGTAGAGAAACTTGGTAAGCCCCTGCGGTACGATCTCGACCAATTTGGCACCCAGAACAGCCCGCGGCTTTGTGGCAAAGGATGGACCGGCAAAAGGTAATTCCTTCGCCTGGTCGATGATGGCATTGATCACCCGGTCATCACCGTGCCCGATATTTACGCACATCACCATGGAATTCAGATCCAGGTAGCGTTTGCCATTCACATCCCAAAAGTACACACCCCTGGCTGACTTGATCGGGATCGGGTTTACTTTGGATTGCGCTGACCATGTCCAAAAGTTGTGTTTGAGCGCGAGCGGAAGGATTTCTGAATCCGGAAGATCGATCATGTTACCCTACCTTTTGCTTTGATCGTTTACAGGCATTATCGTATCACAATACCACTGCAGCAATATTGGAAGTTCCAGCGTTGATACAAGA
>CAYWVP010000304.1:0-1842 GCA_964461605.1 uncultured Anaerolinea sp. | reverse complement strand
AGCGTTTTGAATTTCTCCAGGTCGGCGCGGCACACCAGTTCATATTTGCGCATTTCACGGGCATTATCGATACGGTGCTCTATGTATGGCAGCAACCAGAGGATGATCATCGCGAACGCCACGGTTACCGCGGAGATGAGATATTCACCGCCTCCGATGCCCATACCGATGGCAGCGGTGAACCAGATGATGGCGGCTGTGGTCAACCCGAAGACCTTGCCTCCGTCGCGCAGGATAACGCCAGCGCCCAGGAAGCCCACGCCGGTGACGATGTTGGCAGCGATGCGGTTGGGATCGGAGTTGGAGGCGAACTTGTACGACAGCATGGTAAAGAGGCAGGCACCCACGCAGATGAAGATGATCGTGCGAAAGCCGGCTGCTTTGTCGCGGAACTCCCGCTCGAGGCCGATCAACCCTCCGGCAAGCACCGAAAGCAGGATCCTGATAATATCTTCGGCATAGATTTCCACATGGTCCTCCGGCTAACAATGGGTTTCGGTTTTGTAAATACTATAGCATAAACAAGGATGAAAGCCGGTTTACTGACCCGCGGGAGGCTGCCAGAGTTCGATTTTGTTACCCTCCGGGTCGATCACCCAACCGAACTTGCCAAATTCCGAGACTTCCATACGATCCTCCACGGCACATCCTTCGTCACGTAAGACGCGCAGTACAGCGTCCAGGTCATCGACCCGGTAATTGATCATGAAGGACGCGCTGCCTGGAGAGAAGTAATCAGATGAAGCGGGAAAGATCGACCAGACGGTCGAACCGGGTTGGGTCCACGAAAAGACTGTGCCGCCCCAATCCAGTACATCGATCCCCAGGTGCTTGCGGTACCATTCCCGCAGGTTTTCGGGGTCGCGCGCTTTGAAGAAGATGCCGCCAATACCAGTGACCCGGTTCATGTAAACTCCTTCCAGATTTCTTTATGGGATCCAGCAGGAAAAATTCAATCCGGAACTTCAACAGGTGAGATATACGGATGGAATGTCAGATGATCCCATTGATGGTCGATAACCTTTCATTCCAAACACCAGGAAGGATGGAAGAGAATCCTCCGCTACCGGGATTCCGCGTGTTCCTGATTGCCAGTCGCCATAAACCCTTCATGGAAAGTGACAGTTCCCTGCGGTACAATGCCATCGAATGAGAGGACGAAGAACACCTCCGGCGGCGCTCCTTCGAGGATCAGTCCAGGGGCGTTCTCAAACCCGAACTGGGGGTAGTACTCCGGATGACCGACCAGGCAGCAGCCTTTTGCGCGTAAAGCCTTCAAACGCGCCAGCCCTTCCCGAATCAAAGCTTTACCGATGCCCTTGCACTGGTACTCCGGCAGCACGGAGACCGGACCCAGGCCGTACCAGTCAGCGGTGCCATCGGACATTTCCACCGGTGAGAACGCGATGTGGCCGACTACCTTTCCGTCAAGCTCAGCGACCAGTGACAGGGTCAGTGCGCCGGCTGCGCGTAGGGCTTCAATGACGAATTGTTCTGTTTGGTCGCTGACCTCCAGGGTGGCGAATGCCGCGATGGTGATCTCAGTGATCGTGGGAATATCTTCTATTGCTTCTTCTCGAATCAGGGGTTGAAGGGTTGTCATGCTCATCTCTATTTCCTGTTTGATTTTTATTCAGTAATTGTATAGTAGAAAATCATCCGGAAGAGATTTCAGCGCAACCATTTTTGCGGAAAACCGGAATGAAGAGTTGCTGAATTTGATCAACTATCCTCCAGTTAAAACTGAAACGTTATCCACAGGTGGATGGCGTTTCATCATCCATAAACATGCGTAGATCAGGGGGCTTTCTCTACATTGGTGTAGGTGTGAAAACAGCAGGG
>CAYWVP010000303.1:0-1846 GCA_964461605.1 uncultured Anaerolinea sp. | reverse complement strand
TGTAGACCATGGAAAGTCAACGCTGGCTGATCGCATGTTGCAGCTCACTGGAACTGTCTCCGACCGGGAAATGGTGGCACAGGTGTTGGATACCATGGACCTGGAGCGTGAGAAGGGGGTAACGATCAAGGCCTCTGCGGTCAGGATGAATTACAGCCATCAGGACCAGGTCTACGAGCTGAACCTCATTGATACTCCGGGGCATGTTGATTTTAATTACGAAGTCAGCCGTGCACTCGAAGCTTGTGAAGGCGCGCTGCTCGTTGTAGACGCCACACAGGGTGTGGAAGCTCAAACCCTCGCCAATCTGTACCTGGCAATCGGATCCAATCTCACCATACTACCTGTAATTAACAAGATCGACCTGGCATCCGCAAGACCGGATGAAGTGGCCGAAGAGATCGAAGCGTTGCTGGGCGTCCCGGCCGAATCGATCCTCAAGGTTTCAGCCAAGGATGGCATTAATGTAGAGCAGGTCCTTGAAGCCATCGTTACCCAGATCCCGCCGCCAAAGGGTGATGATCATAAACCTCTGCAGGCACTGATTTTCGACAGCCATTACGATTCCTACAAGGGGGTTGTGGCTTATGTACGCGTGATGGAAGGCTGCATTGATCCTGATGCAACCTTGCGCTTAATGGCCACCCGTTCGGATATCAAACCCGTTGAGATAGGTATCTTTTCCCCCGGTATGATCCCGGTGCAAGCGTTAAATGCCGGTGATGTTGGTTATGTGGCGACCGGACTTAAAACGGTAAAAGAATGCCGTGTAGGCGATACCTTTACGCTCGCAGCGCAGCCGGCTGACAAGCCCTTACCAGGCTACCGTCATCCCAAGCCAATGGTATTCGCTGGTATCTACCCGGTTGAGGGCGAGGATTACGAAGAGCTGAAAGAAGCCCTCGATCGCCTCCAATTGAATGACGCCTCCTTGACCTTCGAACCTGAAACTTCACAGGCACTCAATTTTGGTTTCCGCTGCGGTTTTTTGGGTTTGTTCCACATGGAGATCATCCAGGAGCGTATTGAACGTGAATACAACCTGGATATAGTTGTCACCGCACCATCGGTGGAGTATGAGGTGGTGCTTCTGAATGACGAGGTTGAACGGATCTCGTCCCCGGCAAGGTTGCCGGATGAAAGTACGATCGTGGAGGTCCGCGAGCCCTGGATGCGCCTTGAGGTCATTTCGCCGACCGGGTTTTATGGCACCATTATGGAGCTGGCCATAAAGCGCCACGGCACTTACATTTCTCAGGATTATCCCGCACCGAACCGGGTGCAGCTGAATTACGATATTCCACTTTCGGAATTGATTGTGGATTTCTTTGATGATCTTAAATCACGCACCCGTGGTTACGCGTCGATGGATTACCACTTCCTTGAATACCGTCCCGGTAATCTGGTGAAGTTGGAGATCCTGGTGGACAACGAACCTGTAGATGCGTTGGCAGCGATCGTTCACAAGGAGGATGCCTACCACAAGGGGCAGGCACTCATCACCAAGCTGAAAGCGCTGATTCCGCGCCAGATGTTTGATGTGGCGATCCAGGCTTCGGCCAGCGGCAGGATCATATCAAGAGCAACAGTGAAAGCTTTGCGCAAGGATGTTCTGGCGAAGTGTTACGGTGGTGACATCACCCGCAAGAAGAAACTGCTTGAAAAGCAGAAAAAAGGCAAGCGCCGCATGAAAATGATCGGTGATGTGGAGATCCCCCAGGAAGCGTTTATGGCCGTACTGAAGTTGGAGGATGATTGAGCGAACCATCTCAACGCAAAAGTGGAAAAGTCCTTCGCTGGCTGCCCGGAGTTGTGATCAGCGCCATTGCCATTTATGCGGTTGTCC
>CAYWVP010000302.1:0-1848 GCA_964461605.1 uncultured Anaerolinea sp. | reverse complement strand
GCATCAACGCGCCATAAGCCCCCGCCGTCTGTTTCCAGTATGGACGCAGGTAACCATAGGTCCGGCGAAGCACCTGTAGCAATGGCGCGGAGGGCATAGGCAGCGGGATGGCTTGTTTTGTTTCAGCTGAGACAGATTGTGGATTCTTCATATCGGCACGAACAAGAATACTATAAAAAGGGTATTTCTTCAAAGTGCGGATTGTAATGAGAACTTAGTCACTTCTACCTGAATGCGTCGCCGTGGAAGTTCGATTCAGTAGACCTTCTTCCGGTTTACGATATACTTACCCTATCCGATCAATCATTTATTGAGGTGGCGCTGGTGCGGATTGCGATCGTTCATGATGCTTTGTGTGTCTCTGGTGGGGCAGAGCGGCTTGTGTTATGGATGGCCAAAGCTTTTCCGGATGCGCCGATCTACACCTCCGTTTACCTGCCCGATGGCACTTTCCCTGAATACCGCAAGCTGGATGTGCGCACCCTGCCATTTGCCGGCGGGATCCGCACGGAACGCCAGTTCAAGCTGCTCTTCCCCCTTTGGCTCTCTCTGATCCAACGGCTGGATTTTCACGAGTACGATGTGGTGCTTTCCTCCTCCACTTACCTGGCGAAATACATCCGGCCGGCGGCGGCGGTGCGGCATGCCTGCTACCTTTACGCGCCTTTCAGGCTGCTCTGGAAGCCGGAATCATATAGCGCGGGCAGCCTGCCAACGCCCGAATCAACGCAGGGGTTGGTAAAGGGGATCAGCTCCCTGATGAGGCGGTGGGATGTCAAGCGCACGCAGGCGATCCCCGTTCTCGCCACATCCTGTCAAAACATGGTGAACGAGATCCAACGGATTTACAACCGCCAGGCGGTGATCCTTTACCCGCCGGTGGAGTTGCCCGTTGAGCCTGTCAGTACTGATCGGGAGGATTACTACCTTTCTGTTTCCCGCCTCATCTCGCATAAACGCGTTGACGTGGCAGTGGAAGCCTGTAACCGCCTCAATCGCAAGCTGATCGTGGTGGGGGATGGTCCGGAACGTCAGAAACTGGAGCAAATGGCCGGACCGACAGTGAGCTTCACCGGGAGGATAAGTGACGCAGCCTTGCAGGACCTTTATCGTAAGGCGCGTGGATTGATCTTCCCGAGCTACGAGGACTACGGCATCGTTCCGCTGGAAGCCCAGGCATGGGGGGTACCTGTGATCGCGTTTGGTAAAGGTGGTTCGTTGGAGACCGTGCAGGAAGTCACCAGCGGGATTTTCTTCGATGAACAGGATGCGGATTCTCTGGTTGCTGCGCTGGAGGGTTTTGAGCAAGCTGTCTTTGAACCCCAAAAGATCCGGCAGTGGGTCACCCGTTTCAATGTCGAGCGGTTCATCACCGACTTAAAGGAATTCGTCGCATCCGCTTGAACGGCTCTGCCCGGCGCTCTTTGGAGTAAAATACCATCATCACGTTGACAGGAAAACAACATTGAGCTTGATCAACAACAAACACAACCCGGATCTTGGGATCAGGAACGAATACAAACCGTTCCTGGTATCCGGGTTATTATTGGCAGCTGACCTGGCTGCGATCCTGATCTCCTTTTTCATCTCGTTCTTCCTGCGCAAGTGGTTGATCAATGTGATCGGAGGCGTGTTGAGCTTTGAGCAGGTCGCGCCTTTGTTCCTCCTCATTATCATCTTCATCCTGGTCATTTTCGTGTTCGCGGGTTTGTATCCGGGTCATGGGCGCACCGGTGTGGTGGAATTTCGCGAGATCGTGTACATCGTCTCTTTCTCGCATGTCATCGTGGCCATGATCATCTTCATCCTCGGCTACGGTCCGCGCTTCTCCAGGTTGATCTTCCTGTT
>CAYWVP010000301.1:0-1849 GCA_964461605.1 uncultured Anaerolinea sp. | reverse complement strand
GGGAAAAACAAATTTGATGCGTCTCACCTGCTGGTGGACATCGATCAACCCGAAGGACAATTGTCCGGTGAGATCAAGTTTGGTGAACTGAATCCTTGGCCGGTGACTTTTACCTCTCCGGGGGTCATGGGGTGGTACGCCTGGGTGCCCGGGATGGAATGCTACCACGGCGTACTGAGCTTTGATCACTCCCTTCAAGGCAGCTTAACCCTTAATGGCAAAACAACGGACTTCAACGGAGGGCATGGCTATATCGAAAAAGATTGGGGAAAGAGCTTTCCATCCGCGTGGGTGTGGTTCCAGAGCAATCACTTCAAGAACATCTCCGCATGTATCACGGCATCCGTCGCGATCATCCCATGGATCGGCAACAGCTTCAGGGGTTTCATTGTTGGTTTCTGGCTGGATGGCGAGCTTCATCGCTTTACGACCTACGCGAACAGCAGGATCAAATCGCTGAATATTCTGGATACTCATGTTGAGTGGGTGCTGCAAAACAAAACTCACCGCCTGCATCTCAACGCGATCCGCGCGCAGGGCGGGTTACTGCGCGGTCCTACCGTCCTGGATATGGGGAAGCGATTGATGGAAACCCTGCAAGCCTCTATCCACGTAAAACTTGAAACGCTGCAAGGGGAGGTACTCTTTGACGGTATTGGAGAGAACGCCGGGTTGGAAGTGTTTGGCGATACACAAAGATTAATGGCAGATTAACTGCAGGAGTTGAATGGCCAGTATCCAGGCAAGAATCATGCTCAAGGCACTTCAACTTAAACCTTTCAGTTGGGTGAAGGGATCGCTTGCAGAGCAGCGGTCAAGGCAGGAAAAATCTACCAGGTTCTTAAAGATTAACAAAGATGTCACAGTAAAAAAACTACAAATAGATAGAATTCCAGCCGAATTCATCGACGTAACCCGTTCACGGGATGGGGTTATTTTATACCTGCACGGAGGTGCTTACGCTGTAGGTTCACCCCGCGTTCATCGGGAATTTCTCTCAAGGTTGGCCAAAGCCTGTCAACTAAAAGTACTGGCAATCGATTACCGGCTCGCTCCCGAACACCCCTTTCCTGCTGCTCTGGAAGATACCCTGTCGGCTTATCAGTGGTTGCTCTCCCAGGGCTATGATTCCTCCACCATTGTGATTGGCGGGGATTCTGCTGGAGGTGGTTTGGCAATTGCAGCGCTCATCGCACTTCGGGATGGCAGAGTTCCCCTGCCCGCGTGTGCTGTGTGCCTTTCCCCCTGGGTAGACCTCTCTTTCACTGGCGAGAAGAACAATAACAACAATGATCCATTTCTCAATCCTGATATTCTTGGCATTTTTTCGCGCTATTATACCGGTCAAACCGATGCCACCAATGCGCTGATTTCGCCAATATATGCAGATTTACGTGGCCTACCCCCGATATTAATCCACGTGGGCACGAATGAAATTTTGCTGGACCAAATTAAACGATTCCACGAAAAAGCCCTCCAGGCACAGATTGACGTGGTGCTTGACGAATGGCAGGGACTGTTCCACGTGTTTCATATCATTCCAGTCCTTCCTGAATCCAAACTCAGCCTGGAAAAAATCGCCGGCTTCATTGCGGGCAGAATTTACCCCGATGCAGAAACTGGTGTAGCACATTCAGCAGTTTGAACTGGAAAAATCTAAACACAGATCTTCTGCCTGGCCACGAATAATCCTCATCGCAGTCAATTTATCCAAACGTTAAATATCTTCCCACCCCTGCCTGACGAGATACTGCCGTGAGGGAGCCTTTTATCATTGTTTGACTTCGACCATTTATGTCACTTTTCTTGTCCAGATGCATCCAATAACAATGGATGGACAGGAGAATTA
>CAYWVP010000300.1:0-1858 GCA_964461605.1 uncultured Anaerolinea sp. | reverse complement strand
AATCCCGCAAAACTGGCCATTTCGGCTTCGTAGAGCGGGATCTGCTCTGTTCATATCGGCGTCCAGGCGAGCGGGAAAAAGGCGAGTACCACGTTCTTTCCGTGATAGTCGGCAAGCGTGACCTTTTCTCCCAGCTGGGAGGGCAGTGTAAAATCAGGTGCATATGTTCCAATTGTAAGGGCCATATCCAGCCTCCTGTGCTGATATTGTAACATAATCGGACAAGATTGGTATTAATTATCAGTCAATTTGTTTGCTATACCATGACCGGCGGGCAACGCAGGTGAACCCCAGGGCTTCCGCCACGTGTTGCATGGCAGTGTTTTCGCTGGAGGTGCCAAACCGTACCAGCCTGACGCCCCTTCGGTACAATTCAACCAATCCCGCCTGGATCAATGTTCTGGCCAAGCCCTTACGCTGCTGCCGCGGATGCACCACCACCGGATCGGTGTAACCATCCACCCCGCCAGGCTCGCTCACCCCGCAGATGCAATTGCCAGCCAGTGTACCGTCGGGCGCAACGGCCACCAGGTCCAGGTGCGCGAGATATTCCGGGGTGCCCATGATGGCCAGGCGTTCCTCCAGCGTAAAGTTGTCCGTTCCGTGGGCGGCCCGGTGCAACGCCACCACCTCTTCCAGCTCACTTTCAGGGCGCAGCGGGCGCAGGTTGAATCCCTCCGGCAGCATGGGTAACTCCGGCATCCTGCTCAAGGCTAATTCATATGAGAGCGATTCCATCCCGTCTTTCACAAATCCGTGACGCTGGAAAAAGAGGGTTGTGTGTGCATCTTCGCTCCGGCAGCTCCCGTCCAGGGTCTGGTTGATCACCTCTGCGCCGTAATATCCGCGCATCTGCGCCTCAGCCCATTCAGCCACCTCATCCTCCCATGCGTCGTTCCTGCACGCTTCGCTGGCTTCCAGGGTCAGATTGTTATAAGGAAAATGCATTAAGGCGTAAGCCCAAGGGTCACCCTGCCTGGTTAGCCAGATGCGTGAGTGCTCCGGCATCGTCTGGTCCTGAAAGAGCTCAGCCACATCCACCTCCGTGGGGTAATCTCCCCTCCACGCTGCCGGGCGGACGCGCTGAATCAGGCTGCGGATGGTTTCAACACTACCGTTGATTGTTTTCGATTCCATTTCCACCTGCCATTAATGCAGTATTCCGTTCTCAGGTTGAATCATCTTTCCCGCGTCGTCATCATACCCTTATCAATATACCAGATGTGCGTGGCATAGCGCTCGATGAAATAGCGGTCATGCGTGACGGTGAGCACTGTTCCCTCAAATTCCATTAATGACTGTTCAAACTGGGTGCGCGAGGCGAGGTCAAGATGGTTGAGGGGTTCATCCAACAGCAGCAGGTTGCACCCTCGCACCACCAGGCAGGCGAGCGAGAGCCGCGCGCGCTGCCCATAGGAAAGCGCTTCGACAGGCGTGAAGACCGCGTCCCCGCTGAACAGGAACTTGTGCAGGTAGGTGCGCGCTTCGGTCTCAGCGTAACCCGAGACGCGCTGGAAGGTGAGCAGTGCGTTGGAACCGGGCTCGAACTCCTCCTGCTCCTGCGTCATATAACCCGTTTTCACCCCCGCGCCGGGGCGGCAGATTCCGCTTACCGGGCTGAGTTCCCCCGCGATCGTGCGTAGTAATGTGCTTTTACCGCAGCCGTTCGCTCCGCTGAGCACGCAGCGCTGCCCGAACCTGAGCACAGCGTTGATGTCACTGACGATCGCCTCGCCCGCGTATCCGATGGAGAGGTCTTTCAACACCACAACGTCGCGCCCGCTCTCGGCACTGCCAGAGAAATCCATTTTCATGCGGTACTGGTCGCGCGGTTTATCGATGTGGTCTTCACCCAGCA
>CAYWVP010000299.1:0-1875 GCA_964461605.1 uncultured Anaerolinea sp. | reverse complement strand
TGGTTGTTATACGGGACGTAATACTGCCCGTAGGAGGTGAGGTAGCGCACGCCGGAACCATTGGCGAAATCAAGATAATCCATTTTGGTGTGGAAGACCTGGGCGGCACCGGCCATCACCAGGAAGGGCAGGGCTTCATCCACCGCAGGCGGGCGGGTAGCAAGAAGCTCCTGCAGCCCGGTGACTACGGGGGCGGTGTAATCCTCCTCCGCCAGGGCGTAGGCTGTGGCGAAATCTGCCACGGGGAAGACGCGCATGTAGGGGGAAAAGAAAGTACCGCTGAGAGGATAGCCGCTGAAATTGATGCGGCGGTGCTGCGGGAAGACCTCCTGCGGGCCGCCCATGGGGTCGTACAGCTGGGCGGGTACGAACTCGATGCTTGCCGTGGCGGGCAGGCAGCCGGGCACGGTCATGCTGATGCCGCTCAACTCCACAGGGGTGCCGGGCGGGGTGGCGGTGGCGATTGCCACTGGTGTTGGCTCAGGCGGGGCAGGTGTGGCGGCCTCTGGTATAGGTGCGGGTGCCGTAGCGGTGACCACGATGACGTTGGGCGTACTGGTAGCGGCCGGGTCAGCGGAGAGGAAGGGCAGGCTGCAGCTGATGGTGAGGAAAAGGAGGACAATAAAGGGGAGGATCTTTTTCATGGCGGGTCCTTTTGGATTTAACCGGAACGATACGATTATAATAACGCACATTAATCCAAAAGTATCAGGTGAGTTCTTTTGTCTCGCACCGCGGATAACTAACTTGCCTCAATTAAGTATTAATCCATTCAAAGTAACCTGAAAGCACTCGTGATCCATGTTATAATCACCTAAATATTAGGTTATATAACCTATTATTTAGGTGATAAAAATGATAAAAGTCCTGTTGGGATCAGAATACGCGGAAAAAGTGCTGGTCTTTATTGCGTCACGTGGAAAAGGATATGCCAACGAGATGGCTGCTTTTTACGACACAGACCTTGTGACCATCCAAAACCAGCTGCGGAAATTTGAGGATGGGGGTGTGCTGGTTAGCTTCAAAGTTGGCCGTACACGTGTTTACGAATTCAACCCGGCTTATGCGTTCCTGGCTGAGATCAAGGCGCTGTTGGATAAAGCGTTGTCCTTTTACCCGTCCGAGGAAATCGAGCGCTTGAAGATGAACCGGCGCAGACCGCGCAGAACGGGCAAGCCGTTATGAAACCACTTGAGGATATGACCCAGATCGAGGTGGCGGCTTTTGTGCAAAGCTACCTAAAAGATCAAGGGATTCATGTGGTGCTCTCAGGTGGCGCAGCAGTAGCCTTTTTCTCGAACAACCGCTATACATCAGCAGATGTGGATCTAGTCAATGTTTACACGGTGCAGCGGACCAGAATTCGGGCGGCGATGACGGAAATCGGATTTATCGAGATCGGACGATACTTCAAGCACCCTGACTCACTCTTTATCGTGGAATTTCCACCCGGCCCGCTAACAGTGGGTGTAGAGCCGGTTATGGAGGTACAGGAAGTGGAATTAGCAACCGGTATCTTAAGGATCATTTCACCTACTGACAGCATCAAGGACCGCCTGGCTGCCTATTATCACTGGGGAGATGAACAATGCCTTCACCAGGCGGTACTGATCAGAAACGCGGTGGAAGTGGACCTGCAAGAGATCAAAAGATGGTCAATTGGTGAAGGGAAGGAAAAGGAATACAACATTTTTCTGGCAACAAATGAATGAGCACTGGAAAAATTCAGGACCTAATAATGATCGTTAGTCATCAACCTGTATTTCTCTTGAAATTAAAAACAGATAAAAAAAGCCGCCCATTTACGTAGGCGGCTGTGAGAGATCGAACACTGGACTAGACCTCGGCGGTGTTGGCGAAGGGGTAGATTTCGGT
>CAYWVP010000298.1:0-1877 GCA_964461605.1 uncultured Anaerolinea sp. | reverse complement strand
ATCACACGCTTGAAGAGGTGAGCCGGTATTTTAACGTCACCCGCGAGCGCATCCGGCAGATCGAAGCAAAAGCGCTCAGGAAACTAAGGCACCCGACCCGCAGCCGCTACCTGAGGGAATACCTGGGTTAATTTTTTCCGTTTGTGAGTATAAATCAATCGCATTCTTCGCCAAGCGCCTGGCGCAAGCTTAACACTTCCCAGTCGGTGGTCATCAGTTGTTCCAGTTCATCCAGGTTTTCAGGGATGATGTGGAGGAGAAGTATGCTGCCTTCGCGGAGGGGCATGCGGTTGGCTTCGAACGTGTGCTCATCTGCGTTCCAGTGGAATGGTGTAAGACCCTGCTCGGCGAGTGAAGTCATAAATGCGGTCGTCCAGGCGCCATAAGGGGCGCGCGCATACGGCACGACGCCCTCGTCGTACAACTCCTCACCGATCACACTGCGTAAGGCATCAGACCACAACTGGTAATCCTGCAGCCAATCCTCCAAAGACATTGCCTCGATGACACTCACCTCAGGATGTGCGTAGGAGTGGTAAGCAATCTCATTGCCATTCTCGACCAGGCGTTTTAACGTGTCAGCCTGTATCTTTTCTCCAAACGAAGTGCCGACCAAAAAGAAGGTGGCTTTGGTATCATTTGCTTCCAATATATCCAGCATCTGATCCAGAACGGTGTTGGAGTACCCGTCATCTATAGTCAACGAAACGAATGGATCAACGGTTTCAAAGGCATTGACCAGGTTCTTATTGTTGTATTCCGGGATGGCGCGCACCACACTGGTACGGCAGAGTTTAACTTCAGTTGTGGCGGTTGGTTCAACAACGGCGGTAGGTTCAGGCAGCACCGCCACATCCGGTAGGGAGGTTGCGGTTACCAGAACCTCATCGGGCGGATTGACCAGGATCGGCGCGCCGGCGATCTGGTTGGAACAGGCTGATGTGAAGAGTAAACCCAGGATCAGTACTGATAATATTGACTTTAAAGGGAATTTCATCCATCCTCAATAGTTTGCATTTTAGTAAATTGTATCAATACCCTTGACTTGCATCAGGTTTTCTTCCATGATATACTCATTTTACTTGAGTTATGACACTATTGAAAAGGTAATCCCCGGCTTCGCCTGATGAAGCCGGAACAAACAAAATCCCACCTCTGAAAATATAAAAGTAATGCCAGACCTTCCCACAGGCTGGATTGTCAATATCCTATATAAAATCGACGGACAACGCAAATATGAAAATTCTTGAAATGGAAAACGCCTCCCTGGCTTCGTTGCGCAAGGTTGCAGAAGAACTTAACCTCCCCAACTTTCATCGTATGAAAAAGGAAAACCTGATCATCAACATCCGCAGGGCTGAGGCTGAGAAAGAAGGCCTTGAAGTGCGCGGCGGTGTGTTAGAGATCACTCCGGAAGGCGTGGGATTTCTGCGTACAAATTACTCGATCGGTCCGGAGGACGTGTACGTATCCCAGGCTCAATTGCGCCGGCATGACCTGCGCATGGGCGATCTGGTGATCGGTGCAGTCCGCCCGCCGCGTGATGCAGAACGCCATTACGGGCTGCTCAAGGTGGAAAGCGTTAACGGCATTGCGCCAGAGGAAATGCACAAAAGGATCTCGTTTGAAAACCTGACGCCGATCTTTCCGGACAAGCGTTTTGATCTGGAAACCGATCGCAGCATCCTGGCTTCCCGCCTGATCAACCTCATCGCTCCCATCGGGCGAGGCCAGCGCGGGATGATCGTATCTCCGCCGAAAGCCGGCAAGACCACCATCTTGAAGCAACTGGCCAACTCGATCACGGCCAATAACCCCGAGATCCACCTGATCATCGCGCTCATTGGTGAGCGCCCTGAAGAAGTGACCGACATGGA
>CAYWVP010000297.1:0-1879 GCA_964461605.1 uncultured Anaerolinea sp. | reverse complement strand
TTGTGCTTAAAACCGCTTTCAATTCCGGCTTGCGCAACATCCCCTGGCGCAACGCCCCCGCTGAATTGCACGCCTGGCAACTAGGTCTGACCGGTTATCCGGTGGTGGATGCCGCGATGCGCCAGATGAACGCGACGGGCTGGATGCACAACCGCGCCCGTATGATCACTGCTTCGTTCCTGGTGAAGGACCTGCTCATCAACTGGCAGGAAGGTGAACGCTGGTTCATGCAAACCCTGGTCGACGGCGACCCGGCCGCCAATAACGGCGGCTGGCAATGGACCGCCGGCACCGGAACCGATGCCGCCCCCTACTTCAGGATCTTCAATCCCGTATTACAGGGTAAGAAGTTCGATCCGCTGGGCGATTATGTACGCCGCTGGGTACCTGAGCTGGCGCGTGTGCCGGACAGGTATATTCATACCCCCTGGGAAATGAGCGCGCTGGAGCAGTCCGCGCTAAACGTGATCATCGGACGGGATTACCCGCAGCCGATCGTGGACCACGACAACGCAAGAGAACGGACGTTAAAAGCTTATAAAGATGGATAAGCACTGGTTAGAAATTCTGAAAAATCCAAACCCTGGTTTCCTGTCTATACCAAATCTACACCCCGCGTCGCGGGGTTTTTCATAGAATTCCATTACCTGGACAAATTCAATCCTGGAACAATGGAGAATAATATGAAAAAGTTGGTTTTACTAATCAGTACAATTTTAATCATAACCAGCCTGGCGGCTTGTTCGTCGCTTGCCAATGCACCGGTTGAACCCGCAGCGGCAGAAGCAACAGAAAGTGTTGGATTGGTAACTACTTCCCATACCGGTGAAGCTGATGCAGAGGAGGTAACACCGACTGCTGCAGTCATCCTGGCAGGCACCCACGAACAGGATGAGGATTACACATGGAATACGGCTGCTGAAATACAGATCGCCCTGAATGGTACCACAGCCAGCGTAGACGGTGACGGGGTGATAGTAGCCGGTAGCACGGTGACTCTCACTCAACCTGGCACCTACCACTTGAGTGGCAACCTTGATGACGGACAGGTGATCGTCGACACACAAGATGATGAGACCGTGCAGTTGATCCTGGATGGTGTGGAGATTACCAGTACTACCAGCGCTCCGGTCTATGTCAGCAAAGCTGAAAAAGTGATCCTCATCCTCGCGGAGAACAGTCAAAACACGCTCACCGACGGCTCAACCTACACAAATATTGACGTGGAAGAAAACGAACCCAACGCGGCACTGTTCAGCAAGTCGAACCTGATGATCTACGGCAGTGGGGAATTGACCGTGAACGCCAATTACAAGGACGGTATCACCAGTAAGGATGGTCTGCTCATCAACGGAGCTTCGATCACGGTCAACGCAGTCGACGACGGTATCCGCGGTAAGGATTACCTGGTCGTGAAAGACGGAAATATCGTAGTGACCGCTTTCGGGGATGGTTTGAAATCCGACGAGGAATCCGACGCATCTCTCGGTTACATTCAGGTAGAGGGTGGATCAATCGAAATCACCGCGGGGGGTGACGCCATCGCCGCGCAGACGAACGTGCTGATCAATGACGGTTTGTTTACCCTTGCCTCAGGTGGGGGCAGCAACAGCGTACCCGAAGAAGTCGTGTCCGCCAAGGGCATTAAAGGACTGGCAAGCGTTGTCATCAATGGCGGGAACTTTACTATCAATTCCGCAGACGATGGGATCCATTCCAATGGTGACATCACTATTAATGACGGAACGTTATCCATCTCGACAGGTGACGATGGCATACACGCAGACACCAGCCTGACCATCAACGACGGAGAGATCACGATCGATGAAAGCTACGAGGGCATCGAAAGCGCGTTGATCACAGTCAATGCTGGTGATCT
>CAYWVP010000296.1:0-1882 GCA_964461605.1 uncultured Anaerolinea sp. | reverse complement strand
CCCTGGCACTTCTTTTTGTGGCAGGCGGAGGGCAGCCCGGTGAAGTCAGTGGACTTCTGGATCGGGCAGTACGCCAGCCACATCCCGGCGACTTTCTGGATCGTCTGGTTCTACAACCGCAGCAAAGGCAGCATCCTGGTGGCGGGCATTATGCACGCCGCGGCCAATACCGCATTTTTCTTTGTCAACAACCTGGATTTGCAGTTATTTAACCTTGTCCAGTTGGCGGTGCTGGTCATCCTGATCCTGCTCGACCGCATGTGGAAACGCCTGCCCGCGGATCACCCGGCGGTGTACCGCACCGAACAGGTTGTCGAGACAGGGTGATTATTCTTGTATAACCCGGAGCGTAGGTGTATTTGCGGGTCTGCTAATACCTGGATCTGCTCTCTGTTAAAGTAGATTTGAGGTCCAAATGAAAAGAAAGCGGTTCTCACTTGTTGAACATCCCTGGCTTTTCCTGCTGGTTTTCATCCTTGCCACCATACTGTGCCAGCTCGTTATCGGAACGTTGATGTACCCGTTAAAGCTACCCATTGGGTCACCGCCGCACCAGTTCTGGTCGATGTTGTTGAGCAACCTGCTGCTGCTCTTTATTGTTGTGCCCTTTGTCCTGGGGTTCCCGAAGCGCTCCCGTCCATACGAAACTTACTTATCAGAAATACGCCTCGCAAAAATATCCCCATTCGTAAAATTGCTTTTATTGGGGATCTCCTGCTATATCCTCCTCGCGTTTGGACAGGTGCTGGGGGTGCTGGTTTTCCGCCTGACGCGAGGGTTTCCCATCGACGCGTTTTTTCTGAGCACCGCTTTCAACATTTCCAATGAATTACCCCCCAACTCCCCCAGTTGGTATGTGGCGCTGCCTTCCGCCCTGGAAGAAGTGGCCTTCCGGGGAGTGGTGCTGGCAATGTTCCTGCGCTTTTATAGTCAACCCAGGGCGATATTGTTCAGCGCCATTGGTTTCGGTGTCATACACACGTTCAATATCTTTGGCGGTGGCGATCCGATTTGGGTGATCGGGCAGGTGGTGTGGGCAGCCGTCTTGGGGCTCTTCTACGGGTATGTCACGTTGAAATCAGGCAGCCTGCTGCCCGCCATGCTTGTGCATTACCTGAGCAACCTGTTCGTATCTGCGTTGAACGCTTACATACAATCCTTTGGCACAATAGTGGAGCAGGCCATTTATGGAGTACTTTTCACCTTCGGTGCGGTACCTGTATTTTTGATGATACTGTGGGTGGGTGGCTATACCCGTTGGCTGAAGATGAACCCGGCGACCTGATGTTTGTGGGGCGGATTTATAAATTTTCGGTGCAAAGCCTGTGCCGATTACTGCTAACTGATACCCGGGGGTCCGGTGGACGAAGACATAGATCAGATGGATCGCCTGACGATCCTCCTCCAGACGTTTGAGTTGTTTGAGTAATTTCATCGCTACTGAAACTTATCGGGATATTCCACAAAATGCCGAAAGCATTGATCTCGTTTTAGCGCTATTGAAATCCGGAATCTGATATGTTATAGTAATTTTTACCATTCGCCGCGCAGATGGCCATGGATGGCCATGCGCGTAGATAGTCAGGCTACTGCTATTGGCGGTGTGTTCTGACCTAAGGTCCTGCTGCAGTACATTCTTCACCTCAGCCCTCATCGCTATAAACCTGCTGTGCCAGGCCAGGATCTATCCGCCACCCCGGAGGTGGAATCATGTCCGACCAGGAAAAACCAATTGCGGTTAGTTTTACCAACATTCACAATATCATCACACGCGGTTTGAGTACTTCGATTGATGGCGTCCAGAAGGTCATGGATAGCCAATTCATCAATGCCGTCGATCACAAAGGACTGCTGCTCTACATCCAGGCATTGGCTTCAGTAT
>CAYWVP010000295.1:0-1897 GCA_964461605.1 uncultured Anaerolinea sp. | reverse complement strand
TCTAATCACGACTCACTGTTCACTAATCACCAATCACTAATCCCTGGAATGATGTATAAAAACTACTTGAAATAAAATGTAAATAAACGATGTATAATAATGATGTAATGAAAAAGGAAAACCTGTACCGCACCCAGGTGCTGCTGGAGCCCGCGCAGTACCGCGAACTGACCACCCTGGCAGAAGCCGAGGGGATCAGTCTCTCCGCGTTGCTGCGGCGTATCGTGGCGCAGGGGCTCGAAGAGCACCGCAGGCACGTTTTGGCGCGTGCCGCCGAAGATCTGTTGGACCTCTACTATTCCTCCGGGGATATCATGGGGTACACCAGCCCGGGTGGTGAAGACTTCAACGGGGAAGGCGGGGGCGCATGAACCGCGGCGAAGTGTGGCAAATGGCGTTGGACCCGACAGGGGAGGAACCAGCGCGTCTGCGCCTGGTACTCATCCTCTCCAGCGATGCCCTGGCCGTGCTGCCCTTGCGGCTGGTGGTACCGCTGGTCGAATGGAAAGATTCATTTTCAACCGCGCCATGGATGGTGAGGGTACCCCCGGTACTCAACAGCGGGTTATCTAAGGTCATGGCGGCCGATGCGCTGCAGGTGCGATCGGTCTCAGCCGGGCGGCTGCGTACCCGCCTGGGCAGCCTGCCGGTGCGCATCACTGACGAAGTGGCCGCGGCGATAAGCGGTATCACGGGTACTTAACTGGAAAACAGGGAATTGACAGGATAAATGAACATCACCGCAAAACTCATCAGTACTGAAAACGGCCGGCGCGTCTCACTGCGCCGGAACGGTGAAACCCAGGACCTGTCCATTCCATTCGGTCCTCCGGGCTTCGCCTCAGGCGCAAACGGCGGTGAATACCTGCTGCTCGCCCTGGCCACCTGCTACAGCAATAATCTCTATCACGAAGCAGACAAACGCGGGATTTCGGTCGAGCAGCTTGAGGTTGAGGTGGAGATTCACTTTGGCGTGGAAGGGGAGCCAGCCAGGAATGCCGTTTACCGCGTCAGGTTGATCGCGGATGCCCCGGAACAGCAGCTGCGCGAACTGGTGAACTTCATCGACCGGGTGGCAGAGGTACACAACACCCTCCGCCTGGGGATACCGGTCATCCTCAATCGCGTCGAGGCAATCTCGGTATAGAACGCGGCGCGATGACCGCGAGGTAATTATTCACCTGCCTGGCATCAGTTTTGTGGTTTAGGCGGGGTCATTTAGCCGCACCGCCTTGTAATCGATTAATGGTTATGCTATATTAATTTGACCAGCCTGTTCCCATGGCTCTTTTCAGCGCTGTGGTACGCAGGATTCACCACTGTAAACCCGGAAGCACCCCGCAGGGGAGGGGAATTCAATTGATTTATCTGTGACCAACGTGACAAACGTTTAGATTTACACATACAACCAAGGAGAGAAGATGAACACATCGAGTCTACTGGATGCCATCAGGGCAGTGAAGGAAAATGAAAGGTTTGCCTCCGCCAGTTATTGGGAGGCCGCCAGGAAGATCCAGAATCCCGCCGGTAAGTTCGTGTTTGAGGAATTGAGCCGATTTGAGGAGTATCACTACGAGCGCCTGACCAACCTGGAAAAAGCCCTCGAGACTGACGGTCACTTCATAGAATACGAGGGCAAAGAGTTTCCACTCCCTCCGAAGTTGGATGTGCCCGCAGCCAGGGAACCTGATCAGAAGGACGTGCTGACGATCATCAACCAGGCGATCGAGCTTGAAGAAAACGCCAGGAAGGTCTATGCCGACCTTGCGGAGCAGATCGATGACCCGCAGGGCAAGCAGATGTTCAAACGCCTGTCGGATGAAGAGTACAAGCATTTCATGCTCCTCATCGAAGCCTACTGGTCGGTCAGCTACCTCGGCGACTGGCGCTGGATGCG
>CAYWVP010000294.1:0-1933 GCA_964461605.1 uncultured Anaerolinea sp. | reverse complement strand
TCTCATCTGGCGCAAAAAGGAAAAGTTGTGGGTGTTCGTTTATTTTATCTTCCTGCTGGTTCCCATTTTCCTGTTCATGTCCATCAAAGGCCAGCCATTCAAGGTCAGTGCGATGATCCATCTTTTCCCCCTGATCCTGCTCTACTTTGCACTTCGGCCGGTCTGGGAAGGTATGAAAAATTAAATTCAGACTTTTCTGCTCGACGAAAACCCCCCTGCCGAATCTTGGCAGGGGGTTAATTGTATGTGTAAACTTTGACTAGTAGAGGATCTGGCTGACCGCCTCGTGGAAGACCCGCGTATGGTAGTCAATATCCGCTTCGGTCACATCCGGGGCGATCAGCGCCATGTTGTGGAATGGTGTCATCAGGATGCCGCGGTTCATGGCAGCCAGGTGCATGTAGCGATCCAGTTCTGAATCCACGGCAGCTTCGGCATCACCGCCATTGCGTGGCAGCTCCGGGCAGAACCAGTATTCAGCGCGGCAGCCCAGCCGGTTGATGACCCATGGCAGTTGAAATTCGTCGATGACCTGTTTGACGCCATCGGTAAACCGGATAGCCAGCGGAATGGTGTGCGCAAAAGTATCCTTGTTTAACGTCGTTTGCAGGGTGGCCCGCATCGCTGCCAGCGAAAATGCATTACCAGCCAGCGTGCCGCCAATGCCGCCCACATCAGATTCATCCACTTTGATGCTCTTTGATACTCTATCCCCGACCTCTTCTGAAAATCCGTATACCGCCGCCGGTACGCCGCTGCCAATGGTCTTGCCGATGGTCAGGATGTCCGGTTCCAGCCCGGCTTCACCGGTGTACCCGCCGGGGCCGGCGCAGATGGTGTGGGTTTCATCGATGATCAGCAGGGTGCCGTATTTGCGGGTCAGTTCACGCAGGGCATCGTGGTAACCCGGGTCGGGATGGATGATCCCGATGTTGGTCATCACCGGCTCTGCCAGCACACAGGCGATGTCACCGGCTGCCAGCGCTTGCTCAAGGGCAGGAATGTTGTTCCACGGGATGACGCGGGTGGTCACCACCGGGTTAACCTGCGGGCCGATCGCACCCGGGCGCGGACCGGGAATGCCGTCGTTGATGGTGATAAAAGTCTCATCCACTGATCCGTGGTAGCAGTAATCATAAACAAGGACATAAGGCCGCTTGGTGATGTGCCGGCAAAGCCGCAGCACGAAGCGGTTGGCGTCCGTAGCAGTAAGGGTGGTCTGCCAGTATTTCAATTTGAAGCGCTTCTGCAACTCCTCGCCAACCCAGATGGCATCTTCGGTGGGCAGCATGAAAGTGATGCCGTTGTCCATCTGTTTTTTGATCTCGCTGATCGTGTTCTCCGGTGAGTGACCGACCATGGCACCGGTATCACCCAGGCAGAAATCGAGAAACTCTTTGCCATCCGCGCAGGTGAAATGCGCCCCCTTGGCGTGATCGACAAACAACGGGAAACCGCCAGCCCAGCGTACCATCCAGTTCATGGGCACGCCGTCGAGCAGGCAGCCTTTGGCACGCTGGTAGAGTGCATAACACTTGGGATGTTCCCTTGCGAACAGTTGGATCTCCTGTTCAAGCACTTTATCCAGTTTTTCTCGATTGATCTTTGACATGGCGCTCCTCTCTTTAAGTCTATTGATGATATTAATTATATTCAAGCAAGAAAAACACAAGGTCAAACAGGCTATAATAAAGATCACAACCGGAAAGAACCGATGGTAGCGGCAAGTAAGCGATCCGGTGGAACAATGAGGGAATAAAAATGAAAATATTAACCCCGGACCAGGAAATTGTGCTGCAGCGCGAGAGGAATTTTCTCAATGATCTGCGCCTGAAACTGGTGGAATACAACGCTTCCAGGGACCACATGCAATCGCTCGGACAGTCCATCCGCCAGCTGGATGATCTCTTTCTGCTGGTGATCGTAGGCGAGT
>CAYWVP010000293.1:0-1934 GCA_964461605.1 uncultured Anaerolinea sp. | reverse complement strand
CGATCGGCAAGCTGATCGGGCTTGCTGTTTTTGCTTCCGACGCGCTTTCTTCAACAGCTTATGCAACGCAGGAGATCATGATCATCCTGGCGGCAGCGGGCAGCTCAGCATTTCATTATGTTTTCCCGATCTCAATTGCCATTGTGATTTTAATGGCGATTGTTACATTCTCGTACGAGCAAACCATCCACGCTTATCCGGGTGGGGGTGGCGCTTACATCGTTGCTCGAGACAACCTGGGCGAACTGCCCGCGTTGGTTGCGGGAGCCGCGCTATTGATGGATTACATTTTAACCGTCGCTGTATCCATCTCTTCCGGGGTCGCTCAAATTGTTTCGGCTTTTCCGACATTAATTGAATACCGAGTGGTGATCGCTGTGGGATTGATCCTTTTTGTCATGCTGATCAACCTGCGTGGTGTAAAAGAATCCGGGGTGCTTTTTGCCATCCCTACCTATTTCTTTGTGATCTCCATGTTTATAACGGTGATCATAGGTGTTGTGCGCTACTTTAGCGGTTCCCTGGGCGTCGTTGTCAATCCACCGGAAATGACCACAGAGGGGATGGTCGCTGTGATCACTCCCTTCCTTCTTTTGCACGCATTTTCAAGCGGCACGGCTGCCTTAACCGGGATCGAAGCGATCTCAAATGGAATCACCGCGTTCAAAGAACCGCGCAGTAAGAACGCTGGCCAAACCCTTATTTTCATGGCGTTTATCCTTGGCTCACTTTTCCTGGGAATCTCGTTCCTGGCAAGCCGCGCAGGCGTGATCCCGTCAGAAGTCGAAACTGTGATCTCTCAACTCACCAGGACAGTGCTTGGCGGTCAGGGTATTCCTTACCTGCTGGTGATCGCGAGCACCGCGTTGATCCTCATTCTGGCTGCCAATACCGCTTTCGCAGATTTTCCGCGCTTGAGTGCATTACAGGCAGCGGACGGTTTCCTTCCCAGGCAGCTTACCTTCCGCGGCAGCCGGCTGGTGTATTCAGGCGGCATAGTCCTTCTTGCCGTGATCGCCTCGCTGCTGGTGATCGGTTTTAAAGCGAGTGTCACCAGCCTGATTCCTCTTTATGCCATTGGTGTCTTTCTTTCATTTACTTTATCCCAAACCGGCATGGCCAGGCGCTGGTGGAAATCCGGACATATTAAACCTGGAGATGAAATTGTTGAACGGGGATCCATACTGCGGCATAACGGCGGATGGGTGCACAAGATGTTTATCAACGGTTTTGGAGCGCTGTTGACTGCAGTTGTGATGTTCATTTTCGCGATCACCAAGTTCCGTGATGGCGCGTGGATCATTATTATCCTGATCCCATTACTAGTTCTCGTTCTGATGCAGATCCACCGGCATTATAAGCATGTGGCGGCCAGCCTTTCCCTGGACAATTCTCCAGCCAGGCGTTATTTCAGCCGAAACCGCGTGATCATGCCGATCAGTGGCGTCCATAATGGTACCCTGGCCGCGCTGCACTTCGCGCGCTCTCTTTCATCTGATATCACGGTCTTGCATGTCTCGATCGACCCGCAGGAAACGGAAAGGGTTAGAGCCAAATGGGAAACCTGGGGTGATGGGTATCGTTTGCTCATCCTCGAATCCCCCTATCGGTTATTCCTGGAACCTCTGCTGGAGTATGTGGACAAGATCAACGCCATCCTGGCGCCTAACGAGATCATCACGCTGGTCGTACCTCAATTCCTGCCAAAACACTGGTGGACAAATTTTCTGCACATGCGCACGGCGGATACACTGCGCAAAGCGTTGCTATACCGGAAGAATATCATTATCACTGAAGTGCCATACCATATTGACTAAACCTTTTCATTTGGAAGGGGTTTCCTCACAACAGGCAGCACTTGCTGCCTGTTGCTTTGTGACTTTCAGTTGACCCGCGTTTGATTAACCTTTAAAATGAATTACTGCATGACACAA
>CAYWVP010000292.1:0-1952 GCA_964461605.1 uncultured Anaerolinea sp. | reverse complement strand
TCGTGTACGGCGGCGACCTTGTCCACCCGGATGGCTGGGACATGCGCGGTTGGCCCGGGCGAAGCGATTCACGCCGGAAGCTGTTCGACCTGGCGGTTAAGGCGGTTCTAAAGTTATAAGAAATCAAAAGAGCGAGGAAAGAACCCTCGCTCTTCTCTTCCTGGCGATTATTGTTCGTATTTATCGATCTGATCGGCCGCGATGACACCGGAGGCCATTACTGTTGGCACGCCGCCGCCCGGGTGGGTGGAAGCACCGGTGAGATACAGTCCATCGATGGATTTGGACTTTCCAGCGGGTCGGAAGACCACCTGCGCGGTAAGGTCCTGCTGGAAGGCGTAGAAAGCGCCGCCGGGATTCAACAGGCGTCGTTCAAAATCAAGCGGTGTGGAGACCACCATGGTCTTGACGTGATCCTTCAAGCCGGGGATGACCGTCTTTGAGAGGTGGGAGACGAGATCTTCGCTGAACTCTTCCTTGATATCGTCCCATGTACCGGAAGCGAGCTGGGATGGACCCTGAAAATCGAGGGCAACGATGTGGTGACCTTCAGGTGCGACGCTCGGGTCTGTCTTGGTGGGGCAGCAGATCAA
This sequence comes from uncultured Anaerolinea sp., assembly GCA_964461605.1. GTDB lineage: Bacteria > Chloroflexota > Anaerolineae > Anaerolineales > Anaerolineaceae > UBA6107. The sequence continues at coordinate 1,359 of CAYWVP010000292.1, read as the reverse complement.
GCCAAACTGTTCTTCTGGCCTCGGCACAGTGCCAATGCGGTACTTCTCGTACCAGAACTCGTTGATCTCCTCCACCGGGCGGGTGACCAGGGTGTGATGCGCGTCCAGGGGCGGGTCGTAATCCACACCGAGGCAGATATAAGGTGTGGACTTGGACAGATGGTAACTCTTGATGCCCTTGCGGGCTAGCGGCCTGAGGTACTCCTCGCCGATCATATCCAGGTAAAGCTTGCGGGCGTTGATATTCGAAATGACAATTTTGGCGTGAATGGTCTCACCATCCGCGGTCACGACACCGCTCGCCCGGTTGGAATTATCCACCAGGACCTTATCGACACGGCTGTTGAGACGGACTTCCATCCCGTTCACCTCGCCGAGCCTCTGCAGAGCTTGCGGGATCTTGATCATGCCGCCGCGCGGATAGTAAATGCCTTTGTGCTCCATATAAGGGATGAGCGCAAAGATGCCTACTGCCTGCTCGGGTGAGTGCCCGCTGTAGAAGGACTGGTAAGCCATGCTCTGGCGCACCTTCGGATTCTTGAAGAATTTATTCAGCACATCGTTGTAGGTCATCACGAAGTATGAACCGAATTTGGTGAGCACAGGAACTTTTTTAAAGGAGTTCAACATATCGCCCAGTGTATTCATGGGCATGAGGAAGAAATCAAGACCATTGCCCTCGAGGAATGTTTCAAAGGTCTTTGCGTATTCCAGGAAGCCCTGCTTGTCCTCGGGAGCAATTTTTGCGATCGCTTCAGCCGCGCCTTCGATTGACATTGGGATAGCGAGACGTTCCCCATCCGGGAAAATCACCGAGTAGATGGGGTCACACTGGATCAGATCGACCTCATCCGCAAATGTGGTGCCGAGTTCTTTGAAGGCGCGATCGATGACGGGGATGATCTCAACAACTGAGGCACCGATGTCGAACTTATAACCGTCGACCTCGTAAGTCGAGCAGCAGCCCCCCACGCGGTCGCTTTGTTCGAGAACCAGCACTTTTCTTCCGCGCTTTGAGAGAATGGCACCGGCAGTCAGCCCTCCCAGGCCGGCACCGATGATGACAACATCGTAATCAGCCATTTTTCTCTCCTTTATCAAGCAAAGTAGCGCGAAATGAGCGACGGCGCCTGGCGTAAGATGTAGCCCAGATAGCGCTTTTTCGATTTCGGTATGACCAGATAACCAAGCACACCGACTCCAAGGATGCCAAGGAGTATCCACCACACAGTTTTCATTGTTCCCTCCATTTATTGCTTTTAACGGCTTTGTGTTCCCCCGTACGACATTAATATGATATTGATTTGGAAAACTTAAGTCAAGTAGAAATGAAGAAAAGACCCCATCCAGTAACCGGAT
>CAYWVP010000291.1:0-1953 GCA_964461605.1 uncultured Anaerolinea sp. | reverse complement strand
GTAGCCCAACTGCCGCCTTCGGGGAAGATGGCGAGCACGCCGTTCTGTTTGAGGATGGATTCAGCCCCGTACAGCGTGTCACGTGAGACGGTGCCGCGGGCTGTGGGGATGACGCCGAACATGCGCTGCAGGAAATGTGTCGCCGCGGGCGCGTTGGGCATCTTGGCCCCACCGATGAACTCCGCGGGATAGGGCAGCAGGTGGACGAACATCAGGGGGTCGAGGAAGTGAAAATGGTTGCCGACCACGATCAGAGGACCTGTTTTGGGCAGGTTTTCCCGCCCGTTAATTTTAATATCCGCCAACACACCGAACGCCAGGGCGACGCCGGCTTTCAGGATGCGCCGGATGAACTGCCGGCGTGGATAGGGAATGTGTTTTCTCATGCCTTAACTTTAACCCTTAATCGTTTGAAACGCCAGTCAGATCCTGCGCGAATCACTCCACGTCAAACTTCAAGGGATCCTTTGTGGTGACCCGGCGCACCAGGGTGAGGAAGAGCATCCCGATGATGAGAAAGACCACGATCGAACCGATAGCCCACAGGATGCCGTTGCTCTTGGCGACGGTTTCACTCAAACCCTGCTTGAGATAGAAACTGGTGAATCCGGCATACATCGAACCGAACACCCACGGACCAATGAAGGTGGAAGTGCGGCCGGCGACTGAGAGGAAACCGTAGAATTCGGCGGTCTTGGTGGCAGGGGAGAGCTGGCTGACCATGGTGCGGCTGACCGCCTGTACACCAGAAAGCGAGAAACCGGCCAGCGCGCCGATGACGTAGAAGAAGACCTTGTTGCGGGTGATGAAGAGCAGGGCGACCACAAGGATGAGCATGATGAGCGAGTAGGTGATGGCCTGCTTGCTGCTCTGGCGGTTGGAGATGCGCCCGAAGAGGTACGCTCCGCCGGCGCCGGCCACCTGCAGGATGATGATGAGGATGATCAGCTCGGAAGTTTGGAAGCCGTAGAGAATGCCTGCGATGATGGCGGCGTTGTCCATTAGCATCATGATGCCGTCGTTGTAGATGAGGAAGGCGACCATGTACTTGATGAATTCTTTGTAATGCTTGATGTCGCGGAAGGTGTTGCCCAGTTTCTTGAATGCGTGGGCGATGGTGGATTCACCAGCGGGCAGTTTTTCAGGCTCGTTGAGCTGGCGCACCTTCAGCATCAGCGGGATTGAGGAGGCGGCGTAGAAAAGGGCTGTGATGAGGAAGGCGATGCGCACCATCAGGGTGTTGCCCGGGGCGAGTTGAATGGGGATGAGCACCAGGACGAGGCAGGCGATACCGCCCAGCATGCCCATTGCCCAACCCTTGCCGGACACGTTGCCGATCGTTTCGGGGGTTGACACATCCACCAGCAGCGCGTCGTAGAACACCTGCGAGGCACGGTAGCCGATCTCGGCCAGGATGAAGAAGAGGATCCCGGTGAACACATCACCTTTCTGCACAAAGAAGAGCAGGGCGGTGAAAATGATGGCCATGATGGTGAAGACCAGCAGGAATTTTTTCTTGGAGCGCGAGAAATCCGCAATGGTACCGAGGACAGGCGAGACCACCGCCACGATCACCGCGGCGATACCCACTGCCAGGTTCCACAGCGAAGGACCTTTCACATGATCGGCGACGACGCTGGAGAAATAGACCGAGTAAACCGCCAGCAGCACCACGGCTGCGTAGGCTGAATTACCGAAATCGTACAAATACCACGCGCGGCGCGCTTTTTTATCCAACCTGGGATCTGCTGTTAATTCTGCCATTGAACTGCTCCCTGTACCTGATATTGATGGGCGATGTCCCCCCGGTGAGGAACCAAATTGCACCAATCATTTAACACTTTTTTATTGTAATGGATACATACCGGCAAATTATACCCGTGACAGGGCGAAAGGCAAGGTATTCCATTCTGCCCGTGCCTTCGGTACAATACAACAGATATGAACGCGGCA
>CAYWVP010000290.1:0-1960 GCA_964461605.1 uncultured Anaerolinea sp. | reverse complement strand
GTGGTCAGGATGATCGCTGACGTTTGCCGCTTAAGGGGGATCCCTTTCAGGACCATGCCCGGTATTTATGAGTTGATTGGCGGTAAGGTCAGCATCAATCGTCTGCGTGAGGTGGATATTACCGACCTTTTGCGCCGTCAACCTACACACATGAACGAGGAATTGATCGGCGAAACCTTAACCAATAAGTGCGTCCTGGTAACGGGGGCTGGAGGTTCGATCGGGCGTGAATTGTGCCGGCAGATTGCTCGTTGGGAACCTTCACACCTCGTGCTGTTGGGTCACGGCGAAAACAGTATTTTTGAATCCCTCCTCGAACTGCAGGAATCTTCCCCCTCGCTTTCGTTGACCCCGGTGATCGCTGATGTGCGGGATGGCGACCGGATCCACAATATTTTCTCCACGCATAAACCGGATGTGGTTTTTCATGCCGCGGCGCACAAACACGTGCCCTTGATGGAGTTGAATATCGATGAAGCGATCGATAACAATGTTAGAGGTACCTTAAATGTTGTGAAGGCATGCGAGGAATCCGGGGTAAAACGCCTGGTGATGATCTCCACTGACAAAGCCATACGCCCGGCGAATATCATGGGTGCGACCAAGCGTTTCTCAGAAATGATCGTGCTCGATTCAGCGCAACGCATGGGAAACGCTTACTGCGTTGTCCGTTTTGGCAATGTGCTGGGTAGCCGTGGGAGCGTGGTTCCGCTGTTCAAGCACCAGATCGCAAATGGCGGTCCGGTGACCATCACACATCCCGATATGCGTCGTTACTTCATGACAATTCCGGAAGCGGTGTATCTTGTGCTGCAAGCCGGCAGCATGGAAACCGGCGGTGAGACATTCGTACTCAATATGGGTCAGCAGGTGCGTATCCTCGACCTGGCGGAGGATCTGATCCGTCTTTCAGGTCTTGAACCCGGCAAGGATATTGAGATTGTATTTACCGGGATAAGACCCGGGGAAAAATTGAGCGAAGATCTGTGGGAGGAGGGTCACCAGTTCCTCCCGACAAAACATCCGGATATTTTCCAGTTTGACGATCCGAACAACCTGCGCGGCGAAGGATTACGACAAAAGATTGACCAATTACTCGCCCTGGCCGATGATGGCAAAACGAGCGAGATCATCACCTTTATCGATGAGACGCTACCCGACGCGAGCCTGGGAAGCACACCACCACCGGAATTACTATCAATCGAATGATCATGGATGGCACACGCGCTGAGTGGGATGAATTCTACACACGATTCCCGAACGCCCATTTTTTACAATCAGGTGCCTGGGGTGATCTGAAATCACGTTTTGGCTGGAAAGCTGTGCGTGTCATCGAAGGGGAGAGCGGAGCACAGCTATTATTCCGGTTATTACCACTTGGGTTTAGTATTGCGTATCTCGCAAAAGGCCCAATGGGTGTAGACGATTCCATCTATCAGCGGATCGATCAGGTATGCCGGTCAAATCGGGCGATCTTTCTCAAGATTGAGCCGGACCGGTTTGAGGGGAATGCACCTTTCGAATCTCCCTTACCTGACTTGAGAGCGAGTAAACCGATCCAGCCCCGCCGGACCGTGGTTGTTTCCCTTGAAGGTTCTGAAGAGGATATTCTTGGCAGGATGAAGCAGAAAACCCGTTACAACATCCGCCTGGCGGAGAAGAAAGAGCTTGTCGTCAAGCCTTCATCTGACGTTGCAGAATTTCATCACATGGCACAGTCAACCGCCCAGCGTGACGCCTTTGGCGTCCACACCAAAGCGTATTACCAGGCTGTGTACGATCTCTTCCATCCCGCGGGTGCATGCGAACTCCTGACGGCTTATTACCAGGACCAGCCGCTGGCATCCCTTTTTGTCCTCAAGCAGGGAGAGAATGCGTATTATCTTTATGGGGCATCCTATGAGGTGGAGCGCAATCGCATGCCAACCTACCTGATCCAGTGGGAGGCAATGAAATGGGC
>CAYWVP010000289.1:0-1965 GCA_964461605.1 uncultured Anaerolinea sp. | reverse complement strand
TGGTTACCGCCAGACCTTACTATTCCAAGCCGGATCTTTACTCAGCCTCTGTGGATTGGGCAACGCAAACCGCAGCGGCACAGGTCGAACGCGGCCGACTGATCGAACCACTGTGGGTGCGCGAGTTCCTGTTGAGCCTGGGACGCACCGAGGAAGAGATCGCCGCGGAACTGGCTGAGGAAAACGTAAGGATAACCTACAACGATGTGACCACATTCTGCGGTGCTTCCCACTGGCAATTCGTGGCCTGGAAGAAAGTGCTGCAGGAATTCCTCCCCATCGACCTCACCAAACCCATGGGGCAGGTGCTCCGGTTGGATCAAATGGTCAATGAGCGCGGATACCTCAGGCTGATGACCGACCGCCCATATGTAATGAATATGAGCAACACAGTGGAACTGCCAGGAGCATCAGCAAGCAAGGTCGAGAAGAAGGCGAAGAAGCGTCTGGTTGATTACCCGCTGATCAAAAGCCCGCTGATGCGCATCTACAATGCAATCTTTGGGCTGTATTATAAAAACGAGGGATGATGAAGATCCTTTACGCGTCCTGCCGATACGATCCATTTGACCGCGATGCCGGTAGCGGTGTGGATTTTAACGTGCACGAAGCCCTCAAACAACAGGGCTGCGAGATACGCGTTGTTGGTCCTTTTAAAGACAGGCCATCCACCACAAATGTACTCTATCGCAAACTGCACCGCCTTTTCTCCAGTAAACTCACTGCCAAGTTCACAGAGTCTTACCTGCACCGCTGCGCGGTACTGGTGGATGAGGCGGCGGAGGAATTCCGTCCTGATGCGATCTTCACCCACAACCTGATCCCGCTGGTGTACAGCCGCTCTAACATTCCGGTGATCTATAAAACCGATGCCGTGATGGCCAACACACACGAACAATGGCCAACCTATTCCAGGTTGGAATTACAGCGTATGCTGCGCTGGGAACGCAGAGCATTGGACAGGAGTTCGCTGGTTGTCACTGCCAGTCATTGGGCGGAAGAATCCCTGGTAAAGGATTACCGGGTGCCCCGTTCCAGGATACTGGTGCTGCCCGTCCCTTCCTCCCTGCCTGTAGAGGTCATCCCGGAAGTAGTATCCCGCACACCTCCCACAGAGGATGATTTGCGGCTGATCGCGGTGGCCAAAAACGCGAATATGAAAGGCACCGGGATCGCGATTGATGCAGTAAAACTGCTGCAAAGCCGGGGTGTCAAGGTCAACTTGCGCGTCGTCGGTCAGGACGGAGAGGACTCCACAGGGATCGCTTATATGGGTCTGTACCGCAAATCAAACCCGGAACAACTGCAAGAATATGTGGCCAATTACCAATGGGCGCATCTGCTGGTACACCCGTCGCGCGTGGATTCAGCCGGGATCGTGTGCAGTGAAGCTGCCGCGTTTGGGGTGCCCACCATCACTAACGCGACCGGCGGTCTGGCGACCACCGTTCAGGATGGCGTCACTGGCATCGTGTTGCCGCGCGGTAGTGAGGCAGGAACTTACGCTGACGCAATCCAAAAGTTGCTCGATCATACCGACACATATATTCGCATGAGCCGCCTGGCGCGCGAGCGATACTTATCCGATCTGAACTGGACTAGTGCTGCTCAAAAGATCCTCGAAGGATTCCGAAATTTATCTACTACCGAACGGATTGAAGTAGTACGATCCACAATCGCGTCAACGGATCAGTAAAAAGAGAGACTATGGCAGAGCTCAGTGTTCTAATGTGCGTTTATAACGGAGAAAAATACCTGTCGCAATCGATCGACAGCATCCTGGGGCAATCCTTCAGCGATTTTGAATTCGTCCTGGTAAATGACGGTTCCACTGACCACTCCACTGATATTCTTTCTGACTATGCCCAAAGAGACAGTCGCATCATCCTGGTTAACAACCCGGAAAATATGGGGATCGCGGCATCAGTAACCAGTGGACTGCAATACTGCACAGGTAAATACATC
>CAYWVP010000288.1:0-1969 GCA_964461605.1 uncultured Anaerolinea sp. | reverse complement strand
GTGATAATGGTTGTCAGCCTGGGGCTGTTATTTTCCACAGTTAATCTTACGGGTACAACCCAAATGGAAATCCCATTTTCCACTTCTTCCGGTCAGGCGGGAAAGGTGCACTTGTCTTTCCCCACACGGTTATTTGCCGGTGAGGTGGGGGAAATCACAGCCAGGGTTATCCTCACGATGGGAGCGGAAAAATTTGAACCAGCGACGATGACCGGACGACTCGAAGCCGGTTTTGAAGAGATGAACCCTGCAGGAGAAGTGAGCATCAATTTACAATCCGGATCCCCTGTGGAATTTTTTTGGGTCATCCGTACTGCGCGTGAAGCAGTTTACCCTGGTCATCTGTGGTTGTGGCTGGAGACAGGCGACTCCAGGGAGTTAATCCTGGCGAGAGAGTTTCTCCTTGAATCGCGGTTCTACTTGGGCAGGCAAGTGCGTTCTTCCCGGCTGTTGTTTGCCGCGTTGCTGCTGATTTCAAGCCTGTCATTTTTGTTGGGTGCTCGTCAACAGCAACCAGTTTTCAGAAATCCTGATAATTTTAAGCCTCAAAATCGGTTGTGATTTTTTCCAGTTATGATAAAATTTTCCTGCTACAGTACCCATTCAATTAAGGAGCCAGCATGCTTCACGAGTGGTTGTACCTGGTTATTTTTATAGCCATTTCGATGTTCATTCCAGCAGTTGCCATTGGTATGGCAGCTCTTTTATCTCCCAAAAAACCCGCTCCAATTAAAAATTCCATTTACGAATGTGGCATTGAGACGTACGGACCGACAAAGATCCAGTTTAAAGCCCAGTATTACCTGTACGCCATCCTCTTTCTGGTCTTTGATGTCGAGACCGTCTTCCTGTTCCCGTTTGCGGTTGCGTACAACAAGCTTTTATTTTTTGCTGTGATTGAGGTAATCGTTTTTGTGCTCATTCTCGCTGCCGGCCTGGCTTACGCCTGGAGAAGGGGAGCGCTGGAGTGGTCTTAAATTTATTAATGGTGAGAGATCATGTCATTTATTGCTGATCCTGTAAGCTTCATCACCAATTGGTTGAATAGCCTGCTCTCGGGATGGGGTATCCCTGAAATGTGGGTGCAGTTCATCATGTTTATCATTGGCGCCGGTTTGCTTGCTTTTGGTGCCATGATCTTTACGATCGGACTGATCTGGCTGGAACGGAAACTTGGCGGGCGTATCCAGGACCGCATCGGACCTAACCGTATTGGCCCGTGGGGCGTGTTCCAGCCCATCGCAGATATGTTAAAGATCTTTACAAAAGAATACATCACTCCAATCGGCGCGGACATTCTGCTTTATAACATTGCCCCAATACTGGCGATGGCATCCGTCCTTGGTCTATGGGCTGTGATCCCGTTGTCATCGACAGCCTATGGAACGAATATCAATGTCGGTGTTTTGTACCTGATCGGTATTGGCGCGATCGGTGAGTTGGGAATCATCCTCGCCGGTTTTAGTTCCAATAACAAGTATGCCCTCCTGGGAGGGTATCGCGCGGTTGCCCAATTGTTGAGCTATGAAGTACCAATGGCGATCACTTTGCTCATACCGGTGATGTTTGCGGGCTCAATGGGTTTAAACGACATAGCGGGTGCACAGAAGGTGGCATTTATCTTCCAGGCACCTGTTGCAGCGCTCGTGTTCTTCATCGCTGGTATCGCTGAAAATGGTCGTGCGCCTTTTGATCTAATGGAAGCGGACTCTGAGATCGTCGCCGGATATAACATTGAGTACTCCGGCTTGAAATTTGGCATGTATTACGTGGCCGATTTTCTCCATGCCTTCACCTCCGCGCTTCTTTTCGCCACGATTTTTCTGGGTGGATGGCGCGGCCCGGGAGTTGAACAATACCCGATCCTGGGTTTTGTCTACCTGTTCATAAAAACAGCAGCGGTTTATCTGCTCACGATCACAATTCGCTTTACCGTTCCCCGTTTACGCATTGACCAGGTGATGGCATT
>CAYWVP010000287.1:0-1990 GCA_964461605.1 uncultured Anaerolinea sp. | reverse complement strand
TTCACTTCCATCGCCTGAACAAAAACACTGAACATGATAAGATTAACCTGCCATGCAAAACCCCCCATACCCTACCCTGCGGGAAATCATCGCCATGATGGGTGAAGCCGGCCGCTACCTGGCAGAGATCGGAACCTGCGAAGGCGCGGCGGGCAACCTCTCAATCTGCGCTCGCTGGCCGCTAGAACCGCGCGAGTCTTTTCCGCTGGTCAGTGAGTTCACCCTGCCCTTGCCGGTAGCGGAGCTGGAAAACGCGACCCTGCTGGTGAGCGGATCCGGAATGCGCTTGCGTGACATAAAGGATGATCCGCTGGTAAATCTCGCCTGCCTGGTGGTAAAGCCGGGCGGACAATCTGCCCAGTTGTACACATCCAAAGGATCCCGTTTCAGCCGGGTGACCAGCGAGTTCAACTCCCACCTGGCGGTGCACAATGACCAGGTGCTCGCCAGCGACACCAATTTCCACGCTATTGTGCACGTCCAACCGGTTCATCTGACCTTCCTCAGCCACATCCCCCGCTACCAGGATGAGCTGTACCTCAACACCCATCTGCTGCGCTGGCAGCCTGAAACCATCCTCAACCTGCCAGAGGGGATCGGCTTTATGCCCTTCCAGGTGCCCGGCTCGACCGAACTGATGACCGCCAACGTGGTGTGGGCGCGCAATCACCGACTGGTGGTGTGGGCAAAGCACGGCGTGATGGCACGCTCCGACCGCTCCCTGATGCACGCGGTGGACCTGGTGGAGTACGCTGAGACCGCAGCCCAGTACGAGGTTCTCAACCTTTCAGCCAGTGAACCGGCTAGCGGGCTTTCGCGCGAAGAGATCCGCGCAATATGCCAGGCGAACAATATCCGGCAGGTTTTCTTCTAAGAGTCAATGATTCCAGGGTGACCGTCACGGCACTTCAAATATTATGGTCATTGGCACAAAATCGGTGGGGGTTCGGAATTGTTGGTTTCCATTTATAATTTAATAAAAGTAACAAGTTATCAGGCTGTACAGCCTGACCAATAACGGAGGGAAAATGCAAGACACATTTCTATTAACCAATCATCAACTATTACAGCGGTTAACCCCCAGCAAGTTCTCGAACCAGAATGAGATCGAGGCACAGCGCCGTCGCAAGGGATCCGGAACACCGCAAGGACGAGTGGATCGTCCGGTTTACCGCAAGATTGGCAGCAACACCGGCGGAAGCGGGAGCGGAGGTGGAGGGGGTTATGGCGGTTGGCAGCCTGCTCCGACCGGGGGCGGCAGCAGCGGCAGAGGCGGAATTCCGGGATGGATGATCATTGCAGGCATCATCCTGCTATTGGTTTTCGGTGGCGGAGGAGCGTTAAGCTCCCTGTTTGGCGGCGGCACACAACAAAGCTCCCCCGGCACCGGACAATCCGATCTATCGGGTCAATACCTTTACGGTGATGTCGCGACTCCGGCAGCCGTTGAAGAAGCCAAACCGGCAGTCGGATTCACACCGGTGGTCACTTCAAAAGAAGGCAGCTGGACGGTTATGCTCTACCAGGACGCCGATGACCAGGTGCTCGAGCAGGATATCGTGCTCGACTTCAACGAGGTTGAACTGGTGGGTTCCACTGACCAGGTGAACATCGTGGCACAGCTCGATCGCTTCCGCGGCGGGTATTCCGGGGACGGCAACTGGACTTCCACCCGGCGCTATTACGTTACCAAAGACAACGACCTGAACGTGATCAACTCGCAGCTCATTGCTGACCTGGGTGAAACCAACATGGCGGATGTGAGGACCCTGGCCGATTTTGTGGTCTGGACAGCCAAGAATTTCCCGGCGGACCATTACGTTCTGATCATGTCAGATCACGGCATGGGCTGGCCCGGCGGCTGGACCGATCCATCTCACACCAGTGCTATTGCCCAAAAAGCACCAATCTCGCAAAAACTCGGAAATGCAATCTATCTTGATCATCTGGACATCGCGCTCGGTGAGATCCGTAAACAAGCCGGCATTGA
>CAYWVP010000286.1:0-1998 GCA_964461605.1 uncultured Anaerolinea sp. | reverse complement strand
GCTGGGCGGCGTGGAAGAGCACGTGCAGGTGGATGAAGCCAACGCAATGCTCACCGACCCAGCCCAGGCACGCGAATTTGTGGAGCGCAGCGGTTGTGATTCGCTGGCGGTCGCCATCGGCACCAGCCATGGGGCGTTCAAGTTCAGTGGTTCACAGAGCCTGCACTTCGATGTGCTCGAGCAGATTCAAAAGCAGCTGCCCGGGTTCCCGCTGGTGATGCACGGCTCCAGTTCCGTACCCCAGGAGGAAGTGGAACGCATCAACAAAGCCGGCGGCGACCTCAAGGGTGCCAAGGGCGTGGATGCTGACCAGTTCAAACGGGCGGCTGAGCTGGGCGTGACCAAGATCAATATCGACACTGACGGACGCCTGGTATGGACGCGCGTTCACCGCGAATACTTCCTGGAACACCCGGAAAACTTTGACCTGCGCCCTGTCGGCAAGGTGTTCATGGGCGAATATGCCAAATTCATCGCCCATAAGAACGGCAAATTGGGCAGCGCCGGACAGCTTGAATTTGTGCGGGATCTGCTGGAGAAATAATTAACCAAACAATAGGCGCGCCGGTACCGGCGCGCCTATGTTTGTAGATTTACCGGGGGTATACCAAATACTTAGAATTTCCTAACAATTAGGTAAAGAGATCCACAGAACTACTGTAGCTACTTATAATATAGTAATAATATTGTAATCAAGCCCTTGCTGCACCACGGGAAAATCTCCCTGGTTCGGTGGCGGGTCAGTACGGAAGAGCAATCATAGTGGGCTTATACGACATTTCTTACACCAATATCATCCTCACCGCCATCGCAATCCTGCTTTCACTGGTGATCGCCGGATTCGCGTGGTACCACAGGCGCATTTCTGGTGCGATGCACCTAGCGATTCTTTCAATGATCGGCACGATCTGGGGCCTGATCTACCTGGTTGAACTCCTCGTCAGGCTCCCTGCCGCTAAACTCTTGTTTGACGATCTACAATTCATACCGGCGAGTTTTCTTCCGCCGGTTTTCTTACTGCTCACGATGGTGTTTACCGGCAACGGGCATCTTATCCGTAGATCCGGGTGGTTGCTTTATCTGGTTCCCTGCCTGACCGCGGTGATGATCGCGACCAATAATTATCATTTCCTGTTCAGGAAATCAGAAATAATTGCAGGCCAACAGAATGGTGAAATACTCCCCTTCCAGGTGGTGCACGGACCCTGGTTCTGGGTGATCGTTGCGACGAGCATCACTACGATGCTGATTTCAGTGTTGGTGTTGCTCTACGCTTATCTACGCGCACCACGCTGGTCGCGCGGCAGGACCGGCGGCTTATTGCTGGCTGCAGTGATCATCAGCGTCGCGGTCGGATTATCCTTACCGGCGTGGATCAGGAATGTACAGGTAAACCTCACGCTGGTTGCCCTGTTGATGGCTCTCGCCTTCCTGTCATACAGCCTGTTAAACAACCGCATGCTTGAGGCGATCCCTTTAGCAGCCAGGACGCTGCTCGGACAGATCAACGACGCGGTTATCACATTGAACTCTCACGGTGAGATCCTTGATTTCAACCAAAGCGCCCGCTCCATCCCCTTGTTGGAGTTGGCTGATAATCTCGGCGAACCGTTCCCGGAACTGCTCAGGAAAAAGACAGGGTACGAGCTTCCAGCGGACTGGGCGATCGACCATTCCGAAGAGATCACCCTCGGAGTTGACAAAGACACTTTTACATACGACATGCGTATTTCGCCGGTAACCGGCGATGACCGCAAGAACGTTGGGCTGCTGGTGGTACTGCGCGACATCACCAGGCGCAAGCTGGAAGAGCTGGAAAGGGTGTTGATCGGAGAGCGTTACCGGGCCATCCTGCAGAACGCGAATTACGCCATCCTGCTGCTGGATGAGCAGGGCAGAATCAGGGAATGCAATCAGCAATTTTCACAGATAAGCGGGTTCAACAGTGAGGAATTGCAGGATATGCCCTTTCAAGACCTTGCTCCGGCATTGCCCCAC
>CAYWVP010000285.1:0-2006 GCA_964461605.1 uncultured Anaerolinea sp. | reverse complement strand
GGTTGGCGCTTAATCCGCTATATCCAGTTGATCTCTCCTGGCACTGACCATGTAACACCCTCAAATCATCGGGAAGGTTAATCACTGGTTGCCTATTGACAATCGAGCCATAATTCTGGTTAATCTCCATGGAAGAAAAGTACAACAACACTGTCGATTTCCTTTCCCCGTACGATGGATCGCGTGTAAAATGACCGTGTCGGGTCTCTTTACCGATACATCGGACTACATTCTATATGAAACCACATGGCCATTATTTGGGATTCTCACAATATAATTTCCAGGATTCGCTGTCACAAGTTTAGGAGAGAGCATGGATCATATTCATGGTCAAGTCGCCCTGGTTACCGGAGCCGGTAGCCCTGAGGGCATCGGCTTTGCAGCAGCGTGTGCTTTAGGTCAGGACGGCGCGGCCTTGGTCCTGGTCAGTACAACAGCACGCATTCACGAGCGGGCAGCTGAGTTGGAGAGCGTAGGAATTCAGGCTCAAGGGTTTGTGGCAGACCTGACCAACCCGGAGGCTGTCCAACGTATCATTGACGAGATCAAGTCTCTTTACGGTCGATTGGACATTTGTGTGAACAACGCGGGGATGACGGTCGTGGGAGAAACCCAGTTCGAATCCCCCGTGGATGAGATCCCGCTTGAGGAATGGCATCTATCGCTGGAGCGCAACCTGACCACCTGTTTCCTGGTGACGAAGGGAGTGCTGTCAATGATGCGCGCGCAGAAATACGGCCGTATCATCAACATCACCTCCACCAGCGGTCCCCTTCAAGCTTTCGTGGGGGATGCGGCGTACCACGCTGCCAAGGCCGGGATGTGGGGATTCACCCGCGCCTGCGCGCTCGAAACCGCCGGGGATGGCATCACGGTGAATGCAATCGCCCCTGGATGGATCGCCACCGCTTCTCAACTGGAAAGCGAGGTCGCAGCAGGAAAACTCTGCCCGATGAAACGCTCCGGTACACCCGCTGAGGTGGCGTACGCTGTGCGTTTCCTGGCTGACCCGCAGGCGACGTACATCACCGGTCAGTTGATCGTGGTGGACGGAGGGAACTCTTTGCCTGAAGATCGGGCCTGGCAGCCCTGATCCTGTCCTGATTACTTCCGTGCGCTAAACACCTCTGTCAGTGTTCCCTTGATTGCATCACCATCCGGATCCAGGCACACATTCACATTGGCTTCCCCATCAACAACGCTGGTCTGCCCCTCTGTTTGTCCTTCCTCAGTCACCACCTCCAACCTCAGCGGGGTGAACGCACAGTGCTGCGGGTTCATCATGATTTCGGCGGTCACCAGGTCCCATATCTCGATCCTGTCCCTGCCCCATGATTCCATCTGCGAGTCGAATATATCCGCCGCGAAATCCGGGATACTCCCCCCCTTTCGCCATACTGCTGTGTCCTTGCGTGTCAGAGTCACCTGGTTCGTCGCGTCCAGCGGCACCAGGTACAAGTTCAACCCTGCTTTGAACACCTCGCTGGCCGCCAGCGGGTCCGCATAGATATTCCACTCAGCTGTCGTGTTGCTCGTTTCGGGCTCCAGTCCGGGTAGATTTCCCGGCACGTAAATGGCTCCACCCATGATGTAAACCGCGGCGATATTCTCCTTTATCCCCGATTCCAGCCGTATTGCCTCTGCCAGGTTGGTCAGTGCGCCGCTGACGAAAAGGGTAACAGGCTTGTCTGATTGCATGATCGTCCTGACCATTAATTCAGCGCTATCCTCCACCGGGTAGGTTTGGACATCCCCTGACATTCCAAATCCCCAGAACCCGTCGGATCCTTCCCGTACGAAATCCGGAAAAGCGTTGTTCCCCTCCAGTGGGGCGTCCTGTCCGGCGCCCAGTGGGATCTCTCCGTAACCGTATCGCTCCAGCAGCCTGCCAAGGTGCTGAATGAATACCCGGGGATGCGCTTCTCCGTACGACACACTTACTGCCCGGAGATCCACCCGCGGATCACTCAACAGGAAGAGCAGCGCGCTCGTCCCGTCCGGGCTGC
>CAYWVP010000284.1:0-2007 GCA_964461605.1 uncultured Anaerolinea sp. | reverse complement strand
ACTGAATCACCGGGTTTGAACTCGTGCGAGAGCACCGCGTCTGAAAGGCGGTCTTCCACCTTGTCCTGGATAACGCGTCTCAGCGGGCGGGCACCCATCTCCGGGTTGTAGCCCTCTTCCGATAGGTAATCCAGCGCGGCATCCGAAGCGTTCAGGGTGATGTTGTGTTCTACCATGCGCTCAGCCACCTTTGCCAGTTCCAGGTTGACGATATTGCGGATGTGCTCGCGGGAGAGCGGGTGAAAGACGATCACCCCGTCAAGCCGGTTGATGAATTCCGGCCGGAACACTTTGCGCAGCGATTCAAGCAGCTTCTTGCGCATCTCTTCGTAGTTCCGCTCCTCGGTTTCCTTCTCGTCGCGCTGCAGGGCAAAGCCCAGCGTGCCCTGGCGGCGGATCATTTCCGCGCCAATATTGGAGGTCATCACGATGATGCAGTTGCGGAAATCGACCTTGCGTCCGCGTGCGTCAGAAAGCTGCCCTTCCTCCATGATCTGCAAGAGCATGTTATGTGTTTCAGGATGCGCCTTCTCCATCTCGTCGAAAACCACGATCGAGTAGGGATGGCGGCGGATGGCTTCGGTAAGCTGTCCGGCGTCGTCAAAACCAACATACCCCGGAGGCGCGCCGACCAGGCGGCTGACGTTGTGGCGTTCCATGAACTCCGACATGTCGATCTGGATGAGCGCTTCCTCGCTGCCGAACAGGAAGGAAGCCAGCGCACGGGTGAGGGCTGTCTTGCCCACGCCGGTGGGTCCGAGGAACATGAAGGAGCCGATGGGGCGGCGCGGATCTTTCAACCCGGCGCGTCCGCGGCGCACCGCCTTGGCGATCGTTTTGATCGCTTCCTCCTGCCCGATGATGGTCCTGTTCATTTCCTCTTCCATGTGCAGCAGCCGCTCCGATTCCTCGGTCGCCAGCTGCATCACCGGCACCCCGGTCCACATGGAGACCAGTTCAGCGATGTCATCAGGGCTCACCACGGGGCTTGTCGCGCGGTCCCAGCCGGTGCGCAGTTTCTCAATGCGCGTCTTCAGATCACTTTCCCGGTTGGAAAGTTCCATGACATCATCATTCTGGCCTTTCTGCACAGCTTCCGTGCGCAACGCCTTAACATCCTTCAGTTCCAGCATCAGTTCCTTGAAGGTCTGCGCCGCCGGACTCTTGTACATGCGTACACGTGAGGAGGCTTCGTCGATCAGGTCGATCGCCTTGTCCGGCAGGAAGCGTTCCGTCACGTAGCGTGCCGAAAGGTGCGCCGCAGCTTCAAGTGCGGCGTCCGAAATGACCAGGCGGTGGTGCTCCTCGTATGCCTTGCGGATGCCCTTGAGGATCTGTATCGTCTCGTCCACTGTTGGTTCAACGACAAGAATGGGTTGGAAGCGGCGTTCGAGCGCCGCATCGGATTCAATGTGTTTGCGGTATTCATCCAGCGTGGTGGCACCCACCACCTGCAGCTCACCGCGGGAAAGCGCAGGCTTGAGGATGTTGGCGGCATCGACCGAAGAACCCGCCGATCCGGCACCAACCAGCATGTGCAGCTCATCAATGAAGAGGATCGACTTGGACGCCTTCAATTCATCGATCACCCGCTTGAGGCGTTCCTCAAATTGACCGCGGTACATCGTTCCGGCGACCAGGGAACCCACGTCAAGCTGCAGCACTTTCTTGCCAATGAGCGGAGCGGGTACATCGCCTTCGATGATTCGTTGCGCGAGCCCCTCCACGATGGCGGTCTTGCCCACACCGGGTTCACCGATGAGCGCTGGGTTATTCTTGTTGCGCCGCGCCAGGATCTGGATGACCCGCTCGATCTCCTGCTGGCGCCCGATCACCGGGTCCAGTTTGCCTTCTTCAGCTAAAACGGTCAGGTCAACCGCCAGTTGGTCCACCAGCGGCGTTTTGGCTTCCTTCTTTTCATCACGCCGCGCCAAAGGCGCGTGTCCCGCTGAGGTCGGACCGCTGGCGCTGTCTTCCATCACCCGGCGCGTCTGGCGGCGCACCTGT
>CAYWVP010000283.1:0-2020 GCA_964461605.1 uncultured Anaerolinea sp. | reverse complement strand
ACGCCTCGCGGATCTTGCGCGTGAGCAGGTTGGAGACCAGCAGGTAATCCAGGTCGGAATCGAAATCACCGAAGGACAGCACGATATCCTTGCCCGCCTTGAGGGATTCGATCACTTCGCGCAACGAGTTCAGATGCCCGGTGCCGGATGAGTCACCAGGAATGATGTACTTGCGGTTGAAGACACGGGTGAGTTTACTGCGCAGGCCTTCGGCGGCAAATTCGTTGATCCCGGCCTGTTTAGCCCAGTACGCCACACTATCCGGTGCGGGCACTTTTTTGCCATCTTCCGTTTCGATCACCGAGCCGACGACCATTTCACCAAACTCGTGGAACCATTTATCGGGTCCAAAGTATTGCACCAGCGCCTCAAGGGTGGTGGGTGTGGTTTCACGCAGGTTCAACTCGCGCGTTAACAGTTCAATATCCTCGGGCTGGATGTCGGATTCGTTGATCTCGAGGTGGAAATCCGGCATGTGGTTGCGGATCTTCGTGTCGCGCCCCAACCCCACCACGCGAACGCGGGCGGGGAACTTGCTCCTTAATCCGACGACTGACTTTCCAGTGTCAGATGAAGTATCGTCAAAGCCGTATTCATTGTGCATGTCCAGCACCAGCACGGATGCCGCGTTGTGCTTGATCAGCCCGGCGAGGATGATGCGGGTGAGGAAGGATTTGCCGGTGCCGGTGGCGCCGAAAATGCCCGAACTGCGCTGGACGAACTTGTCCAGGTCAATGCAAACCGGGTGATCCTGTTCGCGGGTGCGCCCGATCTCGAATTTACCTTCTTCTTCCGGGTCGCCGAAGATCTCAGCCACATCGCCGGCGGATGCCAGCCTGGCCACGGCGTGGTGCGCCGGCACGGTCTTGATCGGCAGCGGGCGGGGTGTGTTCTCGCCCTGGTGGGCTTTGCTCCACGCTTCGTAATCGGGTGAACCAGGTTCCGGTCCGCGCTCCAGCATCAGGGCGGGCAGCACCTCCAGGTTGGTGTAGAGGGTCTGGCTGGCGAGCAGGCGGGAAGCGATATCCGCCAGGCGGGCGGCGTTCTGCAATTCGGCATAACGCGGGTCGAGCGCGCCCAGCTGCAGGTCGGTCACCAGGCCGTAAAACTGCCAGTCGCCGCTCTCAAGAACGACGAAACCGCCTTCCTGCACCTCCTGGGCGGGAACGGTAAGGCGCACGAAGAGATTGGCTTTTAAACCACCGCCTACAACGTAACCGATGGGTTTGTTCTGCTCGTCGGATGGTTTCAGTTGGGCATTCAGATCAGAGGGGGTCATCTTGGCTCGCTTTCTATTCCAGCACTGCAGAAACGGCAGTGAGGATATCCATCAATTGCGGATAATCGTCTTTCAGGAGGGCGATCACCTCGCCCAGGTAGCGCTCGCACCATGCTGCAGAGCCCGGATGGTGCGTCACACCGAGCACCTGCCTGAGGTGCGCGGTAACCAGGTCAGCTGCGGGGAGTTCCTCGTTGCGCAGGATCGCGCGCAGGTAACCCGGATGGGCGTGATCAGTGAAACGCAGGATGTCTTCTTCATCGCAGGGGTATATCTCGTCGAGGGTCAGCGGCGGGCGCGGTACGCGGGTGTATTGGACTCTACCGTAAGCATCCTCCCAGCCGATAAAGACCACGCTCATCTCGATGGGCACGTTGCGGTTCTGGCGGTTGTCCTCGATCACTTCAGGAGAAACATCCGCGCTGACCAGCTGGCGCACCAGTCCGTCATCATCAATATGGATCTCGTGCACCAGGCCGTAAATTCTTGACCCATCATTGAGTGGGATGAGCAACATGTCGCCGAAGGCCGGTGTGCTTGCCTGGCTCAAACGGCAGCCCATCACGCAGCCGGTGGTGTTTGAGCGTAACAATCGTCCTACTGGTATCGCGGTCATTTTTATATCCTTTTTCTTCCTGTGTGGTCTTTGTGAACCTGTTTTTCTGATTTTCGCGAGGGTGGAAAGCCCCGCCGGATAAGTTCGTTCTCGATCAGGGTGTTGAGCTGCTGGCGGTCATCCAT
>CAYWVP010000282.1:0-2022 GCA_964461605.1 uncultured Anaerolinea sp. | reverse complement strand
TCCAATACATTATGGATACAAAGAACATCCCTGCCCCGGCGAAACTGCCCTATGGCACGGAACCGCGCGTGGATTCTCTCATCTATCCATCCTTCAACGACTACATCCTCAATCAACCCTGATGCATTCATTGAAAAGAGGGCAAGTTCATGACTGCACAGGATAAGATCACAGTAATTGTGGTAGACGACATCGAAGAATCGCGGGAAATGATCCTGCGCATGCTTCAATTTGAGCCATCAATCCAGGTGGTGGGTACCGCCCGCACCGGTCTGGAGGCGATTGAAGTTGCCCAGAAATTTATGCCGGATGTGATGGTGATGGATATCAACATGCCGGACATGGACGGCATTTCTGCCACTGAAGCCATCCGAAAAAAAGTATCTTTTGTCCAGGTGGTGATCCTGTCGGTGCAGAACGATCCAAACTACATGCGACGGGCGATGCTGGCTGGCGCGCGCGACTTCCTTTCCAAACCGCCGCTGATCGACGATCTTACGCAGGCGGTCAGACGCGCCGGTGAGATGGCGCATGAAGAAAAGAACAAGTTTGTGGCACCCTTCCAGGCCGGACCGCTCACCGCTCCCTTACAACAAGGCGCAGCTGCTCCACAGATGGCGCTGGGTAAGATCATCGTGGTGTACAGCCCCAAGGGCGGTGTCGGCTGCACAACCATCGCCGTCAACCTGGCGTCCGCATTAAAGACCCCCGATAACAAAGTGGCTGTTGTGGATGCCAACCTCCTGTTCGGTGATGTCGCCGTTGCGCTGAACGAACACGCCAAGAACACATTCCTTGAACTGCTCGATCACACTGAAGAACTGGATCCGGAGATCATCGAAGACGTGATGGTGGTGCACAAGGCATCAGATCTGCACCTGATGACCTCGCCCAAAATGCCGGAAATGAATGAATCCGGTCACGGCGAAGCCATCTCCCGCGTCCTTTCTTACATGCAGCAGATGTACCATTACATTGTCGTGGATACCACCCCTTACCTCACAGACATGGTTCAATCCTGTTTGGACCTTGCTGACTTCATTGTTCTGGTGACGACCCAGGATATTCCCTCCATAAAAAATACCAATCAATTCCTGTCACTGGCAGATGCTTCGGGTATCGGCCGCGATCGCATCCTTTTCGTGATGAACCGTTATGATCGCCGCGTGGCCATCACGCCGGAACGGGTGGGAGAAACGCTTAAACAGCCCATGCTGGTGATCATCCCGTTTGAGGACCGCATTATCAGTAACTCGGTCAACCGCGGTATTCCCTTCGTGACGGAAAACAAGAACCTGCTCTCATCGAAAGCCATTCATTCTCTGGTGGATATTATCCACGAACGGGCTAAAGGGGACAATCCAAGCCCGTCTTAAATATGAAAGGTGTCTAATTAATGTCGATCTTACGCCGCATCCAATCTGCCGACAACCAGTCTCCTGCACCCCAGAATGGTAATTCTGCAGCCCAAACCACCGGTTCTTTGCAGACCCGCCGCATTGTGGCTCCCCCCACCCAGAACGGGCAGGATACCTACCAGGATCTCAAGACCCGGGTGCAGAACAAATTGCTCGCAGAACTGGACCCAAGCGTCGATGTGTCCAAGGTCAATGAAGTTCGCAAAACGATCCTTGACCTTTATGAACAGATCCTGGTGGAAGAAAATTTTGTTTTATCCCGCACTGAGAAAAGCCGCCTCTTCGAACAGATCGCCGCGGAAATTCTCGGTCTGGGACCGCTGCAACCGCTGCTCGAAGATGACACCATCACAGAGATCATGGTGAACGGCCACCGCAATATCTACATCGAGCGGCGCGGTAAGATCCTGCGCCTGCCGATCACGTTTGAAAACGATGAACACGTGATGCGCATCATCGAAAGGATCGTTTCTCCACTCGGCCGCCGCGTTGATGAATCCAGCCCGTATGTCGATGCCCGTTTACAGGATGGTTCGCGTGTGAACGCGATCATCCCGCCTGTTTCGCTGGTTGGCCCGGTACTCACCATCCGGAAATTTGCCCG
>CAYWVP010000281.1:0-2023 GCA_964461605.1 uncultured Anaerolinea sp. | reverse complement strand
GCGGCGATACTGCGCTTCAACCCGGATGGCAGCATCCCGATCGATAATCCATTTGCGGCGGACCCCGATCCGCGCAAACAGGCGGTATGGGCATGGGGGTTGCGCAACAGTGTGGATTTCCTGTGGACGCCCTCGGGGGCGTTGTGGGCGAACCACAACGGACGCGATAATCTGGTGGATGCGCAGGGGACTTATGATTCCCTGCCGCCGGAGGAGATCATCATCCCGGTACAGGGCGGTATGTCACACGGCTGGCCTTATTGCTACACCGCGGTGAACGGGATCAACACGGGTATGGAAGCGGAAGTGCTGGATGGGCAAAGCGGGTTGCCGCTGCCGGATGGTTTCGATTGCTCAACTGAAAACGTGGTTCCTGCGCTGTTCACCGACCTGGCGCACAGCGCGCCGCTGGGGATGGCACTGGCGATCGAACGGCTGGCTTTCCCGACGGAATACCACGAGAGCCTGTACGTGGCGTATCACGGGTCCTGGAATACCAGCAATAGCGGCATCCGCGACTGCAAGGTGGAACGAGTTCTCCTGGATGGCGAAATGCCCGTGGGCAGCGAGGTTTTTGTCACCGGTTGGCGCGCCGAGGGGCAGACCTGCGGCAGCGCGCAGACCTGGGGGCGCCCGGCGGATGTGATCGTAGGCGCTGACGGCGCCTTGTATATTTCAGATGATAAAGGCGGGCGGGTTTACCGCGTGGTGTACAGCGGAGATTAATCAGTCTGGAGGCAGGCGATCGCGATACCACTCCAGCAGACCTTCGGGCACCAGGCGCAAAGAGCCGTTCACGAAGTCATCAATGCTGATCCATGCAGCGTCGAATACTTCTCCATTCGCTTCGACAAGCGGGTAGACCTGATGCTTCGCATAGGTGGTATCGGAGAAGTGCGCAGGGTAAAGGAACACGATCTCATGCCCGGGGACGCCATCACAGGTAAAAATGTTTTCCAGCACCATCGGTTCACCATTAATGACAATCCCGGTATTTAATTCTTCTTTTAATTCGCGGTGCAGCGCCTGCAGCGTGGATTCGCCGAATTCCAAACACCCGCCAACGGGACGGTAGTAATCGTCTCCTTTGACGGTGTCATGCATCCTGGCGACGAAGAGGTAATTATCCTCCCGGATCCAGGCGAGTACCTTAATGCGTATTTGAGTTTGTTTTTTCACAATGGATGGATTGTAAACCAATACCCTGAATAATGTAGAGGCGACCGGCCGGTCGCCTCTACTGCATGAAATTACATTATTATTGTTCGGTAAATTCGCCATCCACCACGTCACCATCGGGTGAGGATGGTTGCTGCTCGGGGGCAGGCTGGCCGGGAGCGCTTTGCGCCTGCGCTGCAGCCTGCATGACCCGCGCGTACTCCTGCTGCAGGGATTCGGTGAGGTTCTTGATGCGCGTGATATCCTCGCCCGTCATCGCCTGACGCAGCTCCTGCACTTTGGCATCGATCCCGCTCTTGTCACTCGCAGGTATCTTGTCGCCAGCTTCCTTGACCGCTTTTTCCACCTGGTAGGCAGCGTTGTCCGCCAGGTTACGGGCTTCAGCCAGTTCTTTCATGCGGTCGTCCTCCGCTTTGTGCAGTTTGGCTTCCTCCACCATACGTTCGATGTCAGACTTCTGCAGATTGGTCGACGCGGTGATGGTCACTTTCTGCTCACGGCTGGTGGCTTTGTCCTTTGCAGCTACGTTGAGGATACCGTTGGCATCGATGTCAAAGGTCACCTCGATCTGCGGGATTCCGCGCGGCGCGGTGGGGATGCCCTCCAGGCGGAAGCGCCCAAGGGTCATGTTATCCGAAGCCATGGGGCGTTCGCCCTGCAGCACGTGGATGTCCACGGCAGTCTGTCCATCATCGGCGGTGGAGAAGATCTGTGATTTGCGGATGGGGATGGTGGTATTGCGCTCAATGACGGGGGTCATCACGGAGCCCATTGTTTCGACGCCCAGTGAGAGCGGGGTCACGTCGAGCAGGAGGATGTCTTTTACCTCGCCGCCCAGCACACC
>CAYWVP010000280.1:0-2054 GCA_964461605.1 uncultured Anaerolinea sp. | reverse complement strand
GGATCTTGAGCACGCTGCCCACCCACTTGACCGCGTTGCCGATGCGCCCGCTTTTCTGGAGGTATTCCAGTGAATCCATCGCCACGTACTGCACAAGTTTCTTTTTGAGATCATCAAGCATCACCAGGATTTCACTGCTGACCATGCCGGCATCGCGGGCGCGGGCAGCCGCCAGGGTCTGCCAGCCCAAACTCATGGTGGGACCCTTGCCATCCACAACAGAAACAGGGATGTTCACGAGTTTGGCAGCCTCGCACGCCATGTGATACGCACCGCTCATCGCGCTGCTCACTGTTAGGGCGATAATCTCAGAAGCGCCTTGCGCGGCAGCCTCCTCGAAGACCCGCTTGAAATCCACGATGCTTGCCTGTGAAGAGGATGGGTATATCGGGTCTGATGCCAGCCGTTTGTAGAAATCAAGCGGCTGCATGTCCACGCGGTCGCGGAACTGATCATTCCCCCAGATGATGTAGTGGGGAATGATGGTGATGTCGTACTGCCTGATCAAGTCGTCCGGGATGTCACATGTGCTATCAGTAATGATCTTTATCAAGGTCTGCCTCGTTTTCTCCCGCTGGTCGTCAATGGAAGCTGGCTGACTTAATGGGAAAAGAATTCAATTACTACGCTAAAAATATCATAATTCCTGATCGCCCATAATTGTTTTTTCGTGTGAAATCGGTGTATTCTCCGGTTCCAGATGAGTAAAAATAACGCTTCCCGGTAGGGAGGTTGACAGGTTGCTCTCGATGACAGTCACGATGTCATGCCCGCGCGTAACCGTCCAATCTCCGGGAACCAGCACATGCATTGAAATGAACTTGTAAGCGGCTGATTGTCTGGTGCGCAGCGCGTGGATTTTGACTCCGGGGACAAGTGATTGCTGGATCACCTTTTCAATTACTGCCATTTCTTCGGAAGATAGTGAACTATCCATGAGTCCGGCAATTGATCTTCGCACGATCCCAACCCCGGTCCAGATAATGTTCAAGGCGACAACGATCGCCACGACCGCGTCCAGCGGTTGCCACCTGGAAATCGCCACAGCGCCTACTCCCGCCAGCACCCCGCCAGAGGTCCACACGTCCGTCATGAGGTGCTTGCCATTTGAAGTCAGGGAGATCGAATCGTACCTTTTTCCGGCACGTTGCATGACCAGCGAAACCGCCAGGTTTACCAGAGAAGCGGCGAGAGAAACGATCAGACCGATGCCGACCTTTTCCAGGGGCTGCGGATTGAGCAAGCGTTCGACCGCGGTATAGATGATACTGATCGCCGCGGCCAGGATGAGCGTCCCCTCGATCCCGCTGGAAAAATACTCTGCCTTTGAATGTCCGTAGGTATGATTTTTATCCGCCGGGCGGGCGGCAATAGCCAGCATGGCCAGCGCCATGACGGCTCCCACCAGGTTCACGATCGACTCTAGCGCGTCTGAAAGCAGACCGACGGACCCGGTCAGGAAGTAAGCAGTACTTTTTAACCCGATGGTGAGCACTGCCCCGGCGACGGAGAGCCAGGCGAATCGGGTTAATTTGGATCGATCATACTGTTCCTTCATTTTCCTGCCTTTTAACTAGTTCAATCTCTCCGAAATATCAATTGAATTCTCAAGGAGGTCTTCCATCTCCTTTGATTGTGTCCTGACGGCTCTTATCCTGAAAAATAACGACAGCACATAAACGAGTATGCCCGCGAGAATGACAGCAAATCCGGCGATCATGTAAGCGGTCGTATCGGGTGTCATTGCTCACCTCCGGCTTCGATCTCCATGCGTTTTTGCTGGACCGAACTTTGCGTCGATCCCAAACGGTAGCGGTGCCAGTAAAGGGCAATAAAGAGCAGGGTGAAGGCTGCCAGGCTGCCAAAGAAAGCTGCCTGCATGCGCGGGCTCATGGCGAAAGTACCGAGGGAGGGATCGGAGGAACCTACCAGAACCGGGTGAATGGTGCGGAACACGCGGATGGAGATGAAGGTCAACGGCACGCTGGTAAAACCGACAATGGCGTAAACAGCAGAAAGCCTTGCCCGCCTGATCGGGTCATCCACCCCGCCGC
>CAYWVP010000279.1:0-2065 GCA_964461605.1 uncultured Anaerolinea sp. | reverse complement strand
TGAACGAGTATAGTGATTCAATTATATAGCAAAAAGGAAAACCAACGCAATAGCAATAATGCAATTGATGATCATTTCATACAGTGGTAGACTATTTGAGATTTTTCAAACGAGGATAAAATGCCGGAAATCCCAGAAATTGCCAGTCGTGCCCGTGAAATGAACCGGGTGTTGCCCGGAAAAAAGATCGGTCACATCGAGGTTGTCCAACCCAAATCCCTGAACCTGCCGCCTGAGGACTTCTGCAAAATATTGATTGGTGCTGTGATCGAGGAAGTAACGTACCACGGAAAATGGATCAAAGTGAGAACCACAGCCGGCTGGCTCCTTCTGAACATGGGCATGGGCGGAGAGATCCTGCTCACCTCGCGCGAAAAAATGCCCGTGAAGTATCGCCTGGCCATTGACTTCACAGATGGGGCATGCCTGGCAATCAACTTCTGGTGGTTTGGTTACGCTCATTATTGTGAACTGGATGGACTTCAAATGATCCCGATGATCGCAAAATTGGGACCGACCGTGCTGGATCTGTCTGCGGATGAATTTTCTGCGCTTGTCAAAGCACAAAAACCCGGAATGCGAATCAAAGCCTTCCTACTCGACCAATCCCGTGTGTCAGGCATCGGTAACGCTTACATCCACGACATTCTCTTCCTTGCCGGTCTTCATCCCCAACGGAAAATCATGACCATTTCTGACATAGAAATCTCGCGTCTTTACACTGCAGTACACAAGGGGCTCGAACCCAGCCTGGCCAAAGGCGGCGCTTTCTATGAAACGGACCTCTATGGACAAAAAGGCGGATTCGAAATGAAGGATATCCTGATCGGTTACCGCGAGGGGAATCCCTGCCCTGTTTGCGGTGAAAGCATCGAAAAGATCCGCACCGGTAGTACCAGTTCCTTCATCTGTCCCAATTGTCAGCCCCTGATCTGAAAACCGAAACGATGTCGTATGTAATTATGCCTTTTTTGGTTTTATAATCATTTGTCGAGATTGATGAGGTTCATTGTGGCTGGATCGTCAAATATAAACAACCTGGATTTGAAAACAACCCTGTCCAAAAACCGCTTTACTGGTATTTGGAAAATGATGCAGGGTTTTCGCTTGCGCTACCTCGGAGCGGTCACCAGCCTTGGTATCTCCGCCGCTGCCAAGACCTACACCTACCTGTTACTGCGTTATTTTATTGATTCATATTTCATAACCAAGGAAATTGGGGTTGGTTTGCCTTACATTGCCCTTGGTTTTGTCGCCCTGGCACTGTTGGAAAGCGGTTTTGCTTTCGGGAGCACAGCCCTCGCTTCGCAGACTGCCGAAGGGATCACCCGGCGCTTACGCAACTATCTCTATGACCACATCCAACACCTCAGCTTCACGTATCACTCGAAAACCAAAACGGGTGAATTGATCGAACGATCCACCTCGGATGTTGACGCATTGCGCAGGTTCTTTTCCGACCAGGCAATCGGCATCGGTCGCATATTGATCCTGTTCATCATCAATTTCATCGCGCTGCTCAATTTGAATGTCAAACTGGCGCTGATCTCGATCATCGTCATTCCATTCATCCTGGCCGTATCGATCTACCTGTTCAAGAAGGTGACCAAGGCATATGAGTCTTACCAGGAGCAGGAAGCCATTTTGTCCACCACCCTGCAGGAAAACCTGTCCGGCGTCCGCGTGGTCAAGGCATTTTCCCGGCAGTTTTATGAGATCGAAAAATTCGAAAAAGACAACTGGGAAAAATATGTACGTGGAAAAAAGCTCTTACTCATGCACTCTCTCTTCTGGCCTGTCTCAGACATTCTTTGTGGTGCGCAACTTCTGGCCGGTTACCTGGTCGGCGCGATCATGGCAATCAATGGAGAGATCAGTGCCGGTACTTACATCGCTTACATCGGTCTGGTGATTTACATCATCTACCCGCTGCGTAACCTGGGCAGGGTGATCGTTCAGACCTCGACAGGCCTGGTTTCCTATGGGCGCGTGATGGACATTATCCGTGAGGACCGCGAACCCCTGGACCAGGGTGATTACGTCCCTGCCAGTGACCTAAAGGGAC
>CAYWVP010000278.1:0-2070 GCA_964461605.1 uncultured Anaerolinea sp. | reverse complement strand
CGCAACGGGGATGGGCGCGGGCTGGATGTGGTGACCGATGGCAATGAACAGGTGATCAGGGCACGCTTCACAGACGCAAATTTCTTCATCAAGGAAGACCTGCAGCACAAACTGGAAGATCTTCTGGCCAGGTTGGGCACGTTAACATTCCAATACAAACTGGGATCGATGCTGGACAAATCCCGGCGCGTCACAGCGCTGGTGGATCCGCTGGCAGACGCTCTTAAGTTGACCACAGAAGAAAAGTCGACCGCTCTACGCGCCGCCACCCTGTGCAAGGCGGACCTGGTGAGCCACATGGTGGTGGAAATGACCTCGCTGCAGGGGATCATGGGCAGGTATTATGCCCTGCATTCAGGTGAGACGTCAGCCGTGGCGGAAGCTATCAGTGAACATTACCTGCCGCGCTTCACCGGTGATAAACTGCCGGTCACAAAACCCGGGCTGGCGGTCGGGATCGCTGACCGGCTGGATTCTCTGGTGGGGTTGTTCGCCGCAGGACTGGCTCCCACCGGCACGAAAGATCCGTTCGCGCAGCGCAGGGCAGCCATTGGGTTGGTTCAACTGCTTTCTACTTTTGATCTGGACTTTGACCTGCGCAAATGGATGCAACTGGCAGCCGATAAATTGCCGCTGGACGCCAGCGCAGAAAGCCTGCAAGCCTGCGCTGAATTCATCAGCGGCCGGCAGCGCAGCAACCTCATCGAGCAGGGGTTCAGGTACGATGTAGTGGAGGCGGTGCTGGCGGAGCAACAAAACAACCCCGCTGGTGCGCTTCGCGCTGTTCAGGCTTTGAGCGCATGGGTTGCGCGTGAGGATTGGAGCACCATTCTGCAGGCGTATGCGCGCTGCGTGCGCATTACGCGTGACCAGAAGGATATTTATGCCATTGACCCGCAATTGTTCGAAGATCCCACGGAGAAGGCATTGTTTGAATCTCTGGTGAAAGCCGAATCAAGCCAGAGGGAGTCGGGTTCCCTGGAGGATACTCTAAACGCTTTCCTGCCAATGATCCCGGCGGTTAACGCCTTCTTTGAATCCGTGCTGGTTATGGCTGACGATGCGCGTGTGCGCGGTAACCGCCTGGGAATGCTCCAGCGTATTGCTGCATTGACCGCGGGTGTGGCGGACCTATCACGCCTGGAAGGGTTTTAAATTCGCGGGAAGCATAGCCCGCCCATGTTTCTAATTATTTCTGGAATACAATTAAAAAATGACAGCTGTTGATGAGATAAAGGCAAGGCTGGATATTGTTGACATCGTTTCAGAAACGGTGAAGCTGCGGCGTTCCGGCAAGAGTTACACCGGTTTCTGCCCGTTCCATCCCAATTCCAAGACCCCGGCTTTTGCCGTCTTTCCGGATAACGGGACCTGGCGTTGCTTTGGTCAATGCAACGAGGGTGGCGACATCTTCAAGTTCGTGATGAAACGCGAAGGCTGGGATTTTGCCGAAGCGCTGAAGTTCCTGGCGCAAAAAGCAGGCGTTGAGCTGGAACCCATGACGCCGGAGCGCAGAGAAAAAGAAGACGAATACGAGACCCTGCGCACACTCCTTGAAGAAAGCGTTAAATATTACCAGTTCCAATTGCTCAAGACTCCCGCGGGCAAACCGGCGCTGGATTACCTGCTCAAACGCGGCGTCTCTCTTGAATCGGTGCAGCGCTTTGAACTGGGGTACGCGCCGGATTCGTACGAAGCGTTGCTGGGGCATTTAAGCGGCAAAGGTCATGCGCTGGAAAAGATGGCCGAGGCAGGGTTGCTCAACACGCGCGATTCCGGCGGCTATTATGACAAGTTCCGCAACCGCGTTATGTTTCCGATCCGCGATGCTGCCGGGAAAATGGCCGGCTTCGGCGCGCGCATCCTTGACCCCAACGACATTCCCAAATTCCTCAACTCTCCGCAAACGCCGCTTTTCAACAAGAGCCGCTTACTCTACGGTTTGAATATGGCGAAAAAGCCCATCCGGGATCAGGACAGGGTGGTGATCGTGGAGGGTTACCTGGACGTGATCGCCCTGCACCAGAGCGGTTTCGCCAACAGCGTATCACCGATGGGAACGGCGATCAA
>CAYWVP010000277.1:0-2092 GCA_964461605.1 uncultured Anaerolinea sp. | reverse complement strand
GCGCCGGCGAAATACCAGGCGCCCAAACAATGGCTGGACTGGGCGGAGGAGAACTGCCGTGAATCCGGCGGTACGGTGCGCGTGACGGATGACCCGATCGACGCGGTGAAGGACGCTGATTTCATCTACACCGACCTGTGGTGGTGGGTGGGGCAGGAAGCGGAGATCCCTGAAAGGCGCGCCGCCTTCATGCCGAAATACCAGGTGAACATGGACCTGCTGAAACACGCGCCGGCGCACTGCAAGTTCATGCACTGCCTGCCGGCTTCGCGCGGGGTGGAAGCCACCGATGAGGTGATGGATTCGCCGCAATCGGTGATCTACGACCAGGCGGAGAACCGCCTGCACACCGAGAAGGGGCTGCTGGTGTGGCTGGTTTACCCGCGCCTGCAGCGTCCCACAGAGGCATTCAAGCAGGAACAGGAAGAAAAGGTGGTGAAGTTCCTGGCGGGGATGGGGTAGGTTCTTAGGGGAAAGGAGCCAAAATGGCCGGGTTGATCCGTTCAACGCCGCGGGCGGATGGATTTCATATGCCGGGCGAGTACGAGCCGCATGCCGGCGCGTGGATGCTGTGGCCGGAGCGGCCGGATAACTGGCGGGAGATCGCGATTCCCGCGCAGCAGACCTTCGCCAACGTGGCAGCCGCCATCGCCGCGTTTGAGCCGGTGACGGTGGGGGTTTCACAAAAACTGTATCTTGAAGCGCGCAGCAAACTGCCGGAGACTGTGCGGGTGGTCGAGCTTTCCAGCAACGACTCATGGATGCGCGATTGCGGTCCGACCTGCGTGACCAATGGCAAGGAAGTCAGAGCTGTGGATTGGGATTTCAACGCCTGGGGCGGGCTGTACACTGATTTTTCACTGGATCAACAGGTGGCGCAAAAGGTGGCGGAGATCGAGCGGATCGAGCGCTATAAAGCGCCGTTCATTCTTGAGGGCGGCTCGATCCATGTTGACGGGCAGGGTACGCTGCTAACGACCAGAGAGTGCCTGCTGAATCAGAACCGCAATCCGCAGCTCAGCCAGGCGCAGATCGAGGACTACCTGCGGGTCTACCTGGGGGTGGAAAAGATCATCTGGCTGGAACGCGGCATTTACCTCGACGAGACCCAGGGGCATGTGGACAACATTTGCTGCTTCCTGCGACCGGGCGAGGTGGCATTGGCCTGGACCGATGATAAAGCTGACCCGCAGTACGAGATCTCGCGGGAGAACGAAGAGATCCTGCAAGCCGCGACCGATGCCAGGGGACGGCGCTTGAAAGTGCACCGCCTCCACCTGCCCGCGCCAGCCACGATCACGCAGGAAGAGAGCGAGGGGGTGCTGCCTGTTGAAGGCACGCTGCCGCGAATCGCGGGTGATCGCCTGGCGGCGTCTTACATCAATTTCTTCTTCTGCAATGGCGGCGCGGTGGTGCCCACGTTTGATGATCCGATGGACGCGGTAGCGCTGGCGCAGCTGCAGGAACTATTGCCTGAGCGGAAGGTGGTGGGTGTTTCTTCGCGGGAGATCCTGCTGGGCGGCGGGAATGTGCACTGCATCACGCAACAGGTTCCAAGAGTCGAGATTCGAGAATAGAGAATCGTTGTAAAGTAGGGGTCGAGCGTCGCTCGACCCCTACAGGTTATCAATGATTTTTGTTTCTCGGTACTTATACCCAGCCGCGCTCCTGGTACAACTTGTAACCGCGTTCCAGTGTTTCGTCGATTTGTGTGAGCAGCTCAGGGGTAAGTTTTTTGATGTGGAAGCATGATTTCCCCTTGAGCAGGCGCAGCAGCTCCGGTGGGAAGAGGCTTTTTGTTTCCGGATCGGTATAGACCGGCATGAAGTAGAAACCCACGTAAGCCTTCTGAATGATCAGCCCGGCAAAGAAAACCTCTTTGCGCTTGCGGTCAGCGATGACCAGGTCTTTGAATGACCACACATCGTAATAGCGGTCAGAATCGGTTTTCGGCTGCAGTGGAGGGCTGTAGCGGGCAATTAGCGGTTTCAACTGTTCGAAAATTAGTTTAAGATCATCCATCTGATTTTTTCTCCTGGCCTATCTTAACATAAAACAGGGCTCCCGGTAGTTCAGGAGCCCTGTCAAGACC
>CAYWVP010000276.1:0-2092 GCA_964461605.1 uncultured Anaerolinea sp. | reverse complement strand
GCGCCAATGTGACCCTGGCTGCTGCGGAAGCGCATGTACATCATGATGTTGTTGGTCAGGATCGAGTTGGCCGGGCTGCCCCGTCCATCCGTGAGCAGCATGGGGATGTCGAACATCTGCATACCGCCCACCAGGGATGTAACCAGGATGAAGACCATCACGGGTTTGATCAGCGGTAGCGTGACATAGCGGAATATCTGACCTGTGCCTGCCCCGTCGATGAGTGCTGCTTCATATAATGCGGGTGAAACAGAGGTGATGGCTGCCATTAACAGGATGGTTGTCTGACCGTACCACATCCACCATTGAATGAACACGACCAGTCCACGCATCATTTGCGGGCTGCGGATGTAATCGATCGCCTGTGCCTGCAGATCTGCCCGCACAAGGAACTGGTTTACTGGCCCATAGAATGAAAAGAGGCTAAAGAATAATGCAGCAATTGATGCGGGCATCATCAGGTTGGGCATGTAGAAGAGCATGCGCCATATCCCGCCGCCCTTGATCTTCAAACGGGTATTGGTGAACCACAACGCCAGCAGCATAGAAATACCCAACTGCGGGATGAAGTTCATCAGCCACAGCTCCCAGGTGTTGGTAATCGCAGTTGAGAAAGTTTTATCTGCAAAAAGTCGTTGGAAATTTTTAAGTCCGATGAAGTTGGATTCGGCTTTCATCAGAGTGGTGTCAGTGAAACTCAAGCCCATGGTATGAACCACTGGATACAACCCGAAGATCAGGAACCCGATAAGAAATGGTGCGACGAAAAGATACCCGTAAAAATCTTTTTTCAGACGCGGTCGGTTCATCTTACCTCCTTTTGAGAATGAGTCAGTGTATTAACATAATACACTGACTCATTTGTAAACACCAGCCGCTTACCTTACTCGATAATCAGATCAGGGAACTCATTGCGGACAGCATCTTTCCACAACGTCCACATTTCTTCTTCTGTGATCGTTCCCTCAAGGTAGGAATTCAACGGATCATTCAGCGCGCGCTGGATCGCGTCGTCAGAACCCTGCATAAGTCGGGCATTGACGGACGGAGCTGCGGCGGCGAAACCACCATAGGAATTCTGTCCACCAAGGAACTTGCTCAGATCGGAATCATCAAATCCAGCGGTGATCTTTTCCACAACGACCTGGCTGCCAACGAAGTCGCCAGCAGCCTGGGATTGACCTTCAGGAATTTCCGGGTCAATGGCTTTGAGGAATTCATTGGTATAGACTCCGGTCGCCCAGTTGGTCAGGTTCTCTTCATCCAGGGTGCAGAAGCGCACGAATTCCTTGGCGAGGTCCATGTTCTTTGTTTCCTTCATGACACCCATCCAGGTACCGCCCCACTGGTAGGGGAGCGGGCCTTCGATGACTGCCCAGTCACCAACAGTGGTGCTGGCGCCATCGGCGGAGGTGGCGTTGGGAGCGAGCACGTACGGCAGACCCCAGGTGGGGAGGAAGTAAGAGAAGATTTTCTTCGGATTGCCTTCGGCGTCGACCAGGGTGTCATTCATGCCGGCGAACCAGCCTTCCTGCCACTGGGTTGCCTTGGCTTCGTAGCCATTATCGCGGAACAACTTGACGGTCTCGACCATCTTGTTGACCATCGGGTCGACGGTCAGGACGTCATCCACCACCCACGGTTGTTCGCGGTTGGCATAGAACAGGTTCATGAAATCACCATTGGAGGCGACCATGTAGGTGTTGCCACCGGATTTTTCCTTGACGACGGCAGCGGCAGCGGCGTATTTGTCCATGTCACCCAAGATCTCCTGGATGGCAGCGGGATCATCGGTGCCGAAATACTCTTTGGCGAGGCTGCGGCGATAGAAAAGCGCGCCCGGGGTCGCCTGGTAGGAGTAAGCCTTGGTGACACCAGCAGGATCGGTACCGACCTCGTAAACGAAGGGGTACATCTTCAGTTCCTGGGTGATGGGCATCAGGTCGCCCAGGTCAGCCAGGAAATCGCTTTCGACATAGCTTTTCACGAAAGCGGCTTCGAGGGCAACGACATCGGGAACCGCGTCAGTGCCCAGGGTGGCCATCAATTTGGTCTGGTATTCACCGTTGGTCATCGGGATCATGGTGTAGAC
>CAYWVP010000275.1:0-2097 GCA_964461605.1 uncultured Anaerolinea sp. | reverse complement strand
GGTCTTCTCGCCGTGTACGTGGCTGGAAGCGACCGTGACCAGGATGGAACCGCGTACGCGCTTCCCGTCCCGTGTGATTACCGTGCAACCTTCACCTTCCACTGTGTTCCAGGCATACCCGCCGATGCGCGTCAGCGCCAGCCGCCCGTTGGGTTTGATGGATTTCACCATTGCACCCAGTGTGTCCACATGCGCCGCCAGCGCGCGCGGAGCATCCTCCCGCTCACCCTCCACGGTAGCCAGCAATGCGCCTTTACGCGTGCGGCAGGTCCTCACGCCGGGGATGGACCGAAAAACGCGCTCGGTGAGCGCGATGGCTTCTTCGGCGAACCCGGTTGGGCTGGGGGTATTTAGCAGATCAACCAGAAAACGTTGTAACAGGGCTTCATCAATGTCTGGCAGGCTCATGCGTGCGTCCTTGTTTT
Source organism: uncultured Anaerolinea sp. (assembly GCA_964461605.1). Taxonomy (GTDB): domain Bacteria; phylum Chloroflexota; class Anaerolineae; order Anaerolineales; family Anaerolineaceae; genus UBA6107. The sequence continues at coordinate 1,672 of CAYWVP010000275.1, read as the reverse complement.
AAAGATCTTTGCCTTCGCGTTCTGAGAACTTTTTGCGCAGGTCATCAGAGACCGGCACAGATTGTTTGGTATTGTAGTCATACGCCACCATGATCGTTTCTGCAGTGGCGTAGAGTGGGGTCCCGCCCTCACCGGTGATCTCGTACTCAAATGTCACAGTTTTATAGCTGATCCGCGTCACCCCCAAAGAAACCACTACCTTGTCACCCAGTTCGATCGGGTTGTGATAGCGGCAGTGCACATCTCCCACGATCAAAGGCAGATCCCACAGCTTTTTTTCATCAAAGAGACCCATCTCCTGCATGTACCGGCTGCGCGCGTGTTCCAGGTAAACCAGGAACTTGGTGTTGTTGACGTGCCAATAGGCATCCAGGTCGCCCAGGCGGACCTCGATCGGGTAGTGGTAATTAAATCGGCTCATAACCAGATTATACCTTGAAGCTCCATATCAACCGCAACAACCGGAAAGGTCACAGGAATTGAATTATTATTGTCACTTTTTACAAGCGTTAATGCGTAGTACAATTACTATGTAAGAGGACTATTTTGACCATAATTACCATAAGAGGTGGATTTAATGCAAATAACACGACAGGCTGATTACGCTCTCCGGGCAATGGTTTACCTAGCCCGCCTTGACTCCAACGAAAGCGCCGCAACCAAGAAGATCGCTGAAGTTCAAAGGATTCCCCCGTCCTTCCTGGCCAAGATAATCTCGCAGTTATCCATAGCGAAGCTGATCAATACTTCGCGCGGTGCGCACGGCGGCGTCAAACTCGCTCGTCCCCCTGCCGAGATCTCCCTGCTGCAGGTCATCGAAGCCATTGACGGACCAATCGCCCTGAATGAATGTACCATCGATCCCGGACAATGCGATAATGCAGAAAACTGCCCTCTCCATGACATCTGGCAGGAAACACAGGATCAACTCGTGGCAAAACTTCGCGACACAAGGTTTGATAAATACGCAGCGAAGAATAACTAGCTCATCGCGCTTTGAGGGAGGGTGAACAATGAACATAAGTGGAACTCCGATCAACCGGCACTGGATTCTTGTCCTTAAAGACGGCAGCATCGTCATCGACTGGGGGGATGATCTGTACCAGGATATCCGTACGGGAGAATTCCTCTCGATCCGCGAAGAGGATTACAGTCATCACATTCTCAACCAGGAGTTGGATTGGCTCGTCAAGATCGGCCGCGTTGCCACTTATGATGCCAAACTCGTGCACATCCACAGCCTGCCGGAAAGACCCCAGCGTACGATTGATTAATACTTCGCGATCCTTAAATTCCTCCTGCTAAAACCGGGAGGAATTTCTTTATTGGGGGATAATTAGACCATGTTCTCAACCAGGATCCTCCATCAGCGTCTGGCTTTTTTTACAACCCTGCGCCTCACTATCAATACATCGATCCGCATGATCTATCCATTCATGGCATTATTCGCCGCCAGCCTGGACCGGGAGATCGGTATGATCTCGCTGGCGCTCGCGGTGTCCATGGCGACCAGTGCCGTGGGTCCCTTCATTGCCCCCATCGCGGACAGGCGCGGCCGCAAGGTTGGCATGCTGATCGGCATGGGAATTTTCCTGGCTGGCATGCTCCCGGTCAGTATCTTCCCCAACTATTTCACCTTTTTTCTCGCCATCATGCTGGGTAACCTGGGCAA
>CAYWVP010000274.1:0-2105 GCA_964461605.1 uncultured Anaerolinea sp. | reverse complement strand
GCGATCCTGCTGCTGGTGGGACACGCACAGTTCAAGGGTATGGATCCGCTTGAAACTGCCCGGATGACACCGGCCAGGCTGGTGCTGGATGCCGTAAATGGCTGGTCACGCGATGCGTGGCATGAAGCCGGGTTTACTTTTGAGCGGCTGGGAGACAGGAAGCACTCCATTCGATGAAACCCATCCGTGTGCTTTCGATCTTTGGCACCCGCCCCGAAGCCGTGAAGATGGCTCCGGTGGTCAGGGCGTTGAGTGCGGATGCGCGTATTGAGTCACACGTTTGCGTCACCGCGCAGCACCGCGAAATGCTGGACCAGGTGCTGGAGCTTTTCGCGATCCGGCCTGATCATGATCTGGACCTGATGCGACCGGACCAGACGCTGGCGAAGCTGACCGCGGAAATTTTCACCCACATTGATCCGGTGCTGGAAAGTGTTAAACCGGATTGGATACTGGTACAGGGGGATACCACCACCGTGATGGCCGCTTCCCTCGCTGCGTTTTACCGCGGAATCAAGGTGGGGCACGTTGAGGCGGGACTGCGCACCGGAGACAAACACCAACCCTTCCCGGAGGAGATCAACCGGCGTATGACCAGCGTCATCGCTGACCTGCATTTTGCCCCGACTGAATTGAGCAGGAACAACCTGCAGCGGGAAGGGATACCCGATTGGCGCATCAGGGTGACCGGTAATACTGTCATCGATGCCCTGAACATGATCGTAAACGCGCAAGCACCCGCACAGGTGACGGAATGGTTGAAAGAGTGGGGCATCGGTGCAAATGGCCGCCGGTTGATCCTGGTCACCGCGCACCGCCGTGAAAACTTTGGCCAACCCATCCGGCAGATCTGTAAAGCCATCAAGACCCTCGCAGAGTTGTACCGGGAGCAGGTGCATTTGGTTTACCCGGTGCACCTCAATCCACACATCCAGGCTCCCGTGCACGAGATCCTGGACGGGCAGCCCGGGGTCAGCCTGATCCAACCGGTGGACTATCTTACCCTCGTTCACCTGATGAAGAGCGCCTATTTTGTGTTGACAGACTCCGGCGGGATCCAGGAGGAGGCCGCCGGGTTGGGAAAACCAACCCTGGTTTTGCGCGAGGTGACCGAAAGACCTGAAGGCGTTGAAGCCGGTGTGCTTAAACTGGTTGGCGCAGATACCGCTGCCATTGTTCGCGAAGCTGCAACGTTGATGGAAGACGGGGAGGCGTACACCGCCATGTCCCGCGCATCCAACGTATTTGGCGATGGCAACGCCGCCGCCAGGATCGTTGACGCCCTGGTCAATTTCACCGAACAATCCGCTTGAATCGCTGAAGGATAGTATTTTGACCCCGCAACCAAAAAAGATCTGCATCCTGCCCGCCAGGCTTGGACTGGGAGGTCCGGCCTCTTTCCAGTCCGGACTGATCAATTCGTTCAAAGACCGCGGTGTGGAGGTGATCCATGATCCCCTCGATCCGTCCGTTGCAGCGATCCTGTTGTTCGGCGCGGCGCGAAACCTGGCGGTGGTCAGGCAGGCGCAAAACCGCGGGGTCAGGGTGGTGCAGCGTTTAAACGGCATGAACTGGGTACACAGGAAGAAGTACACCGGGCTGCGCCATTTTATCAAGGCTGAGGCTGGAAATTTAAAGCTACGCGCCGTGCGCAAAATGGCGGACCGGGTGATCTACCAGAGCCAGTTTGCCCGTGACTGGTGGGAGCGGGAACACGGCGTGCTGGAAAAGTCCCAGGCGGTCATCCACAATGGGGTTGATCTCGAGCTTTTCTCCCCAGAACCCGGGGATAAGCCTGCTGACCGTTACCGTTTATTGATGGTCGAGGCGCACCATGGGAGCGGTTACGATCAGGGTTTGCGTTCAGCCTTGCAGCTGCTGCAAAATCTTGAAAACCGGCTGGATAAGCCGTGCGAACTGGCCGTCGTAGGGGATGTTCCCCCGCAATTACAGCGACAATCGGAAAGACCCGGCGTCACCTGGCTGGGAGTGGTGAAACACACGGAAATCCCGGCGATCGACCGCACAGCGCACCTGTTTTTCTCCGGGGACATTAACGCAACCTGCCCGAACGCAGCGCTGGAGGCCATGGCTTGCGGATTGCC
>CAYWVP010000273.1:0-2116 GCA_964461605.1 uncultured Anaerolinea sp. | reverse complement strand
GTTTACCAGGATGTGCGCGACGCCATCCTCGGATTGCGCTGCCTGCCCAAATCGGTCAGCGGTTCCATGGAGGAGATGCGCGATTACCTCGCCACGTTTGGAGCCCACAATGAAATGGATGTTCAGTTCCTCGCCGACGAACGGGATTTTCAGGTACTCGACTGTGAGGCTATCCTCCAGGTCGGCCGCATCATCGATGAGGCGGTTGTCAACAGCAGCAAACACGCCAACGCAGAGCGCGTCTGGGTCCGCAGCGGGCTGAACGATAACATGTTCTGGCTGACGATCGAGGATGACGGGATCGGCATTGATTGGGAGAAGCTTAAACTCATGCAAGGGGATCACTTTGGACTCCAGATCATGCGCGAACGCGCAGTCACTGCCGGCGGTCACCTGACCATTACTGACCGTCCCGAAGGCGGTACCCGCGTCACATTTGAAAAACTGGTTGGAGAGAACATCTAATGAAGGAAAGCGAACTCAATATTCTGCTGGTCGATGATCATCCACTCTTCCGCAAGGGTGTGCGCTCGCTGCTTGAAGCCAGACCCGGCTACCGGGTGATCGGTGAAGCCTCCAACGGCTGTGAAGCCGTCGCGTTCACCCGCACGAGCAAGCCCGCGGTGATCTTCATGGACATCGACATGCCGGAGTTGAACGGGCTGGAAGCGACCAGGATCATCAAGAAAGAATTTCCCAAAACCAGCATCATCATCCTGACCGTGTCTGACTACGACAGCGTCCTGTTCGACGCCATCAAAGCCGGCGCCAGCGGGTATTTATTGAAGAACCTGGAACCGGTGGAATTGTATGCCACGCTGGAAAAGATCCGTCACGGTGAGGCGGTGGTCAACGGGGTGCTCGCCACCAAGATCCTGCGCGAATTCAACCGCATGTCAGACGCCCGTGAAAAAGCGAAGGAGATCGAACCGCTCTCCGAACGCGAGATCGAGGTGCTGGAACACCTGGTGCGCGGTAAGGACAACAAGGAGATCGCCCTGGCGCTCTCCATCGCGCCGAGCACGGTGAAAACCCACCTGCAAAACATCATGGACAAGCTGCATCTCAAGAACCGCATCGAAGCCGCAGTGTACGCCGTGGGTGAAGGCCTGGTGGATTATCCCCCCGATTGCTCGAATAATACCGGGAGTTAAGACTAGTCATCCCCGATCCCCCATCAGAAGAATCTCTATAAGCTCTCCCCCACTTTCGATTCTCGATTCTCAGTTCTCGATTCTAGACCCCCGGATTTCACTCCCACCCCGCCGCGTACCATGCCAGGTACTCGGCAACGTGCGCCTGCCAGTAATCCCCGTTATGCACACCCGGCCAGATGTGCAACTCGTGCGGGATCCCTTCATCCACCATCATCTCAACGAAATAATCGATCCCCTCAAACAGGAAATCATCTTCGCCGCGGTCAACCCAGATGCGCGGGAATTCTTCGATTGAATGGGTCTCCAGGTTGTTTTTCATCTGCCACGCATCGTTCGACAACAGCCCCATGGAATGCGCCCCCAACGCGCTGAAGGTATCGATGTTGCGCGCCACCAGGCGCGTCGCCCAGCCGCCCCCGCGTGAAATGCCCCCGATGGCGCGGCATTCCCGCTCCGTGCACACTTCGTAATGACTCTCCACCCATGGCAGCAGCTCGGTGAACACCGATGCGCCAAAGCCGTCATCTGTGATCGGGTCGTAATCATTTATTTCGCGCGGCATCACCATCAGGAAGGGCGCTGCGCCTTCCGCGATCATCCCGTCTGCCAGTTCAGCCGCTCCCAAACCCAGCCAGTAGGTGTCGTCCATGCCCTGGCCGTGCAGCAGGTATAGCACCGGGTATTCGATGCCCTCCTCACCATAGCACGGCGGGGTGTACACGCTGACCTCGTAAGATAAACCCAGTAACGTTGAGTCCAGTTGCTCACGGCTTACCCGCCCTCCCTCTCTGCGGTCACAGGGCACCTCAGTGGCGGTCGGTGTTGCACTTGGCACAACCGTAAGGGTTGCTGTAAGCGTCGGGGTCGTGCTGGTCTGCACTGCGGGGGTGCCGTAAGCGACCGCGGTCTTCACCCTGGACGCCAGCGAGTTAATCGCGGAACAACCCGTGAGGAAAGTG
>CAYWVP010000272.1:0-2129 GCA_964461605.1 uncultured Anaerolinea sp. | reverse complement strand
CGGCGTATTCTACTGGCGCGTACGCGTCACCGGCAGCGCGGAGTGGAGCGAGATCCGCCGCTACCAGATCGCCGCCCAGAGTCAGTGGCAACTCACCCGGACACCTGGTGACGCTGCCAATCGTCTGCAGATTGGATCGGACACGCCTGGGGATGCTGCCAGCCTGGATTATGATCTATATGACCTGAATGTTGCTCAATCCGGTAACTTCTGGTTTATCGGTTTCCACGTTCCGGCTGCACCCACAGGCGATGTCACCTACGCCATCTACCTTGACCTGGACCATGTCAGTGGATCAGGTGCAACTCTTGATGCCCGCGGGTATGATATCTCCACGATCATGGGTCACCGCCCGGAATATGCAATTTACGTTTTACAGGATGATGGTATCTACTCAGCATTGAATGTATTCCTTTATCGATGGAGCGCAAGTGGCTGGGAGACCGTACAAGTCCTCGACACAGTTGGCGGTAGTCTTCTCCTGGATGCTGATTATTTGGAGATAAAAGTACCCAATACGGCCATCGGTTACCAGGACACCACTGGCAGTTATGCCGTCTCCCTGCTCAGTCTGCCGGCAATTATTTCCGGCGGCACCCCGCAGGACTCAGTGCCTTCTGACCCGAATGTTCCGGGCAATGCCCCCATCAGCCGCTTTGCCAACGTGACCGAGCGCATGAACCAGGTCATGCCCCCCAATGACGCCGGGGTTGACCCCACCACATTCCCATCCATACTGCCGTTCTTATGGGACTGGTCAATCCTGTCCCCTTGGGCTGGCGCGAACATGAAAGCTTACCTTGATCCTCAGTTCACTACAGAAGCCGCAACCTACCAATTGAAGTCCGATACTCCGAATTTCGCACGAACTTTCCACGCCTGGGATCAGGATTTCAAAGGGGATAACACCTACTACTGGCGCATCCAACCTCGTTACAAGGTGGGCACCACTTATTACCCTGGTGCATGGAGTCAGGGTTGGCGTTTTGAACGCCAGGGTTTTGTACCTCAAAACCTGAGTACCTCTGTTACCTTTGCCACTCCCACCTTCTCATGGGATATCGTCGAAGGAGCAGAGAGTTTTGACCTGCAGGTGGATGATGATCCCGCTTTCGGATCCACCGCAATCAACATCAACACCAGGCAGACCTCCTATACCCATACCACCACGCTGGCCAATGGTACATACTACTGGCGCGTGCGCGTCAAACGTAACGGCAGCGTGATCAACAACTGGAGCTCCAACCAGACCTTTACCATCTCCCTGCCGACACCTCTCAACCTGCACACCGATCCGGGTGGCATCCAGGGTCGCGCACCCACTTTCTGCTGGGACCCGCTCGTGGTTTCGGATGGCGGAGAACCCGTAATGGCAGCCTGGAAGTACCGCGTGCAGGTAAGCAAAGAACCCACCTTCTCAAATATCTTCGACAACATCGACACGGAGCAGAGTTGCTGGACACCGATCAAGGGGTATGACGACGGTGATTACTATTGGCGCGTGGCGATGATCGATGGCAACGGCAAGCTGGGAAACTACAATTCATACGACCCATACATTAGGAAGCAGTACCCTGTCACCACCCTGCTTATCCCAACCTCCGGCGGCAACGAGGGCATTGAAGTCAGCGCCTCCGGCAGCACGGTCAACGGAACCCCGACCTTCTCCTGGACACCCGTTAACGGTGCGGCCAAGTACAGGCTGCAAGTTTCCATCGCGGAGAATTTCTCCTCAACCTATGACTCTGTGGATACCAACAACACAACCTACACGCCCATCAAGGCTTACGCCAACAACACCTACTACTGGCGGGTGGCCATCATCGATGCTGACACCAAAGTTGGACCTTTCACCAACGCGACCCTCATCCTGGATCCCTATCCCGCGGCGTTCGCCAAGCTGACACCGCTCGATAGCGCCGCCAACCAGCCCACCGACCCTTCGCTGACCTGGGAAACCAGCAGCGGTGCTGTCAACTATGAGTACTGCATCGACTCAAGCAATGACGATGCCTGCGCGGGCAGCTGGATCTCCACCGGACTGGCCACCAGCATCTCGCTTTCCGGTCTCAGCGCCGGCACCTGGTACTGGCAGATCCGCGCCAAGAACGATTATGGCTACACCTACG
>CAYWVP010000271.1:0-2135 GCA_964461605.1 uncultured Anaerolinea sp. | reverse complement strand
AGCGTGGATGTGGCGATTGTCTCCCCGGTAGCGTACGCGTATGTCAAGGACAGGACCCCCACCTTTACTTTTACCAAGGTTCCAGGAGCGACCAAGTACCAGATCGAGGTATACGATGTGTATACGCCTACGCTGGTTTACACGGTAAAGGGCTCTGCGGTCTGTGATACCACGCAATGTAAGATCACCCCGACCATCGAACTTAAGCCGTATGACTTCGAGGGTGAAAAAGGTCAATATGCCTGGCGGGTGAGGTCCAAAAGTTCAGCCGGTTGGAGTGGGTATTCAGGCTATGGTTTCTTTTATGTGATCTCCAATGGATTTCACTCCACCTTTGATAATCACACCAACAAATGGCAGGCTTTGTATGGAGACTGGTTCCGCGTTGACCCCGGCTATGTAAAGACAAAAGGGGTTTCCAACCAGTATGCCAGCGTCATTCAACGCGAATTCTTTCTCAATAATTATGTGTATGAAGTGAAAATGAAACGCAAGGTGGAAGCATTTGGAGATACACCATCCAACCGTATTTACTTCATGGCGACACCCGGCAGTGATCCAACTGACGGTTGGGATGGTGGTTATGAGTTCTATTATTACGATGATGGCAACTGGCGCCTGGCCATACGTGATGGTGATATCGCTACGATTCTCGCTTCAGGAGATTCCGTCAAAATAAAACCATACGGTTGGAATAAATTAACCGTTGTCACCGACCTGCCATACATTGATCTCTGGATCAATGAATACTACCTGGGATGGACTTATGTGGGCGATGATCCGATGAGTTATGACCGCGGGTACGTGGGAATTGCGGGATTTAAGAACACGGGGAAGTCTTCTCTGTTGGTTGACAGGGCGAGGGTAGAGTACACAGCTGGTTTCCCATACCCCGCCGCGATGTCAGTCGATGGACTACGCGACCCGGCGTACGAGTTGACTGTTGATCCCGACCTGGTATTTCCAGTGGAGTAGTCCTTCAGGACTAGAGAAACTACGACTGAGAGAACTGACAATTAGAGAAAAGAGAGACAACCATGAAGAAAAAACTAGTGTACTTCCTGCTGGTGCTGATGTTCGTGCTGGGGCTGCCGCTCACGGCTGTATCGGCTCAGAGTGACCCGGCAATAGGAACGGTGGATGAAGACGGCGACCTGATAGTGGAGGTGCTGCCTCCGCTTGAGGTTGACGGGGCTGAGCGACAGTCTATCTGGATGGAAGACGAGTCAGTTGAAGTCAACGCCGGACCAGGACCCGCGCCATCACCGGAACACCCTGTGGATGACATCCTCTATACTAAAACCCCGCAATTCTTCTTTACTGAGCGCAGCGACGCGACGCGTTACCGCATCGAGGTGAAGAATGGTTACACCGGCGTGGTCCTTTACACCTTCACCGGGGCTCCCAATTGCTCGGCCGGATTTTGTTCGTTAAAACCTGATACCAAGCTAAAGCCGACAGCACTCAAGTTTCTCCAGGGCAAATACGAGTGGCGGGTGCGGGCGAAGGTAGGCGGGTTCTGGGAGAATTACTCCGATCCTGCCACCTTCGTAGTCATTTCCAGTGGTTTCTCCGATACGTTCAATTCGAGCATCGGGAAATGGCAGGCAGTGACCGGTGACTGGCAACGCGTGGATAAGGGTTACCTGAAAACCGGCGGAGTGATAGGGATCGGCGCATCCGCGCTGCACAAGCACTATTTTCATGAATTTAACTACAGTGTAAATATGAAGCGCAAATTGACCGACGCCTACCAGGGAGTGGTCGTGTGGGGGAATCCATCCTCACATGTGCCGCAAAACGGACTGTGGTACAGCGGGGTGTTTTTCCTGTTTCGCAACAACCAGACCTACGCCATCTTCCAGATGAAGAATGGCGAACTGACCCAGCTCAAAGGTTATACGTATTCCCCGTCCATCGCGGCTTATGATTGGAACACGTTGCGCGTGGAGGCAGGCCAGCCCAATCTTCATTTCTATATTAACGGGGAGTATCACGGTTTTGTCACCCCCACGATCGAGAATGAGGGTTTTGTTGGGGTGATCGCGTACAAAAACGACAACACCCTGAAAGAACCGCTACTGATCGACTCGGCGGAGCTGATCTCAACCCAACCTATATTTGCCAGCCTGCCG
>CAYWVP010000270.1:0-2147 GCA_964461605.1 uncultured Anaerolinea sp. | reverse complement strand
GCCACACCAGCCGCGTACCGACCGGTTCCAACGGCAGCAGCGCCGGCCTGACCAGTTGATCCAACCATTGCAGCGCGTTACCCAGGAATCCGAACTGTGCAAGAAATTCTTCGGCTGCCGTAAAAGCTGTGTTGAGCGCCGGGGCGACCCCGCCCGAGAGTGTGCGGATCCACAACGTGATCGGATCGAGCACTAGCAGGCTGAGGTTGCCGAATAACGCGGCGACCAGGATGACCGTGAGCAGGATGTACTTTCCCTTGCGTAAAGTCTCCGGCAGCGCTTTTTGTGCGCCTTTTCTACGCCGCATGGGGATCCAGTCCAGCACTGTGCCCACGGGGCACAGCCAACCGCACCAGGCGCGGCCGAAAATGAGGGTGAGACCAACCACAAGCAGGCTCAGCAGTAGTGCCGCAATGAGCGTGCGGCTGGCGATCATTACCGCCAGCGCCAGCAGCGGGTCCAGCCTGGCGGGCAATTGGATCCATCCTGCCGGCCAGGTGTAACCGGCGGTTTTCACCCACAGCAGGATCCACCCGGCAAAGGCGACCGCCTGTGCGGTTTTCCGCAGTCCCACCCGGGACATGGTTTTAGGCTTCAAGGTTAATTTCCTTGATCTCGATCTTACTGAGGTCTTTTACACCCAGGCCAGCCTGGTTTCCGACCACCACGTAATCCAGGTTCTCGGGCAGCAGACCGAACAGTGAGGAGGCGTACGCGTCCGCCGCGACAATGTCCGGCGAAGCGATGACCGTATCCATTTGCTGCACGTCGTCGAGGTCGCCCCCTGTTGGTCCGCTGCGCAGCAGGATGCGCACCGCGTCGATCACGGTCAGTGTCGGCCGGATCGTCATGGCCAGGTCGGTGAGCCGGTTGCCAAAGTCCTTGTGGATGGCGCCGCGGTTGGTGATCAACCCCATCAGGTTTTTCATCCCCAGCGTCAGGGTGGCCATGCCGTGGTTCTTGGCGATGGGTACATTGATCAAGGCGTCTGCCTTGAAGACATCCTCATAGATCTCCACCGTGTTGAGTGAGAGGGCGTTTTCAATGGTGACCTCTTTAAATTTGAACGTGGACATTTGCACCATCTCGCCGCCGTTCAGCTCCACCTGCTCCGCGATGCCGCTGTTCTTGTACGCGCTCGCTGCCGTCCCACCGAAGGGGGAGTCCATCACCTGCACTTTCCCCGCCCCGGCTTCGAAGCACATCTTTACCAGCGCGCCCACCACCCAGGGATTGGTGGTCGAGGCGTATTCGTAGGAGTGGTAATCGATGCAGATATTGGGCTTGATGATCACCCAGCCGTTTGCCGGCACAAAACGGGTCATGCCGCCCAGCGCGTCTACCGCAGCGCGCGCCAGCGCTTCCGGCTGCCCTTTGCGCGCTACCGCCAGGCCGGGGTAACTCACAGCGGTGGGGGAGGGCTGCTGCGTGGGTGTCGCGCCGGTTGTGGGTAAAGGCGGTGTGTTCGTTGTGGTGGGAACTGCCAGTGTGGGTTGCGCTTTCGGCGTGCAGGCTTCCAGCAGCGGTACGGCCGCGACGCTTACCGCGCCGGATAGGATGAGCTTGAGGATTTTTCTGCGTGAAATTTTTTGCATGGATCACCTCTCAATCGATACCTGTAAACGTGCCTGTCATCTACCTGATATTTTCTATAGTACACAGTTTTCGTGACCAGTTCAATGGATTTTTTGATTTTAACAAGGATTTCTTTGTTTCGAAATTACCAATCACTGGTTACCAATAACCAGTCACCAATTACCGGTCACTATTCACTGCCTTCATCAACCGGCTGATCTGCTCTCTCACGATCGCACGAGCCTGCTCATCGATATCACCCTCAGCCTCGGCAAGCGCGAGATCGTACGGTTCGCCGAAGCACACGTTCATCTGCCCGTGGGCTTCGGTGATCCCCGCCGGCAGGATGCGTAATCCCATGCGGTTCAGGTAAAGGATGAACTTTCCCACCCCGGAAGGCAGTTCCCCCATTCCCGGCTGGAGCGCGTCGCGTCCCTCCGGAGCGATGCCAATGACTGCCTGTGGGTGACCACGCAAATAATGGATCACACGGCGAACTGCTGCCGCGCGCTGATCAGCCCCGGAATAACCGGGTTCCATCGAAGGTGTTGGCAGAAAGCCGAAGACCTTGT
>CAYWVP010000269.1:0-2152 GCA_964461605.1 uncultured Anaerolinea sp. | reverse complement strand
TCATCAGCCCAACCTGACACAACCATAAGCCAGGCAGTCCCTTCTGCCTGGCTTTTTTCGTCGTCTTTTTAATTACGGTCCGTTGATCCCCCGATTTACACGCTTGACTCTACAGTTACTGTAGAGTGTATTGTATATACATTGAAGGGTGGAGCAAGTCAACTTAAACCGGCTGACGATCAGTTAAGATGATTCCTAGCCGGAATTAGTTACGTCTTAGGAGGATGTCAGATGGGCAAGAACAAGATCGTTAGTTCCTCACGCCGCAACTTCATGAAAGGAGCCGCGTTAGCAGCGGGAGCCGGGGTACTGGCTGGTTGTACGCCAAAAACCGTCGAGCCGGCTGTTCCTGTTGCGCAAACGGACGCAATTGAGGTCAAGGACTGGCTGGGCACAGAACCCGTGATCGGGGACATCGCTGAAACGGTTGAGAGCGATGTTATTGTGATCGGTGCTGGAACTGGTGGGGCATATGTTGCAGCATCCGTACTTGAAAAAGGTCTCAAAGTGATCCTGCTGGAGAAGAACACCATGCCCAGCACGGTCAGAAATGACTGGGGCGCGATAGGATCAAAATGGCAGGAAGAGGGTGGTGCCAAACTGGATCCCGCTGAGATCCTGCACTACCACATGGCGTATTGTGCCAACCGGATTGATGCCCGGCTGGTGAAGGTATGGATAAAGGAAAGCGCTGCAGCCATCAATTGGATCGGTGAGCTCATTGAAAAACTGGGTGGAAATTTCTACTGGGAAGGCGGTTACGAACCTGATTATACGCCTTCAGTATTCCCGAAATTCCCTACCGGGCACAGCGCGTTCTGGAACGGACCGGACATCAAAACCGCAGGGAAGATGCAGGAATACATCGAAGGTCTTGGCGGTGAATATCGCTTTGAAACCAGTTTTGTGAAATTTGAGCATGAAGGCAAAAAGGTTACTGCAGCCATCGCCAAAGACAAGGAAGGCAAGTACTACCGCTTCATTGGCAAAAAAGGCATCGTGCTGACCACTGGTGGTTACCAGGGCAACCCTGATATGATGCATGCGTTGCAGCCCCACGACACAATGATCATGAATAAATTGATGCCGGGTCTGCAGAGTGGTGATGGCATCAAAGCCTGCTTGTGGATGGGCGCTGAGATGGATGAGTGCCACACGAGCATGATTTTTGATCGCATGGGGTTGCTGCCAAATGAAACTCAGGAAACCATGACCGCACCGACGCTCTTCTGGTTGGGTTCACAGCCCTGGCTTAAGGTTAACCTGCTGGGTGAGCGCTTCACCAACGAGTCAATCCCTTACGACTTCATGCCGCACGCCGCTGCCCGCCAACCCGGTCATTGTTACTGCTGCATCATGGACTCCACCTGGTTTGATCAGGTTCTTGAATTCCAGACCGTCGGCTGCTCTCGCATCATGCCATACAACAATGGCGCGCCCAACGACACACCATTCTTCGTGCCACCCGGTACCGATGTGGAAGCGATCAGGGAAAATGGCAAGAATATCTGGAAGAGCATGATCGATAGTGGACACCTCCAGGAAGCCAACACCCCTGAAGAACTCGCTGCCAAACTGAACATTCCTGCTGAGACTTTTGCCGCTACCTTCAACCGCTATAACGAGATGGCGGAAAAAGGTGAGGATGAAGATTTCTACAAGGAACCCTACCGCTTACTCAGCCTGAAGAAACCCCCTTATTACGGCATTCGCATAACCGGTATGCTGCTCTCCACCATGGATGGCATTCGCGTCGACACTCACTCACGTCCACTGGACAAGGAAAATGTACCCTTCGAAGGTCTGTTTGTGGTTGGGGATTCCTCCGGCAGTTACTTTGCCAACAGCTACCCCAATCTCTTCACCGGTTACGCCAACGGCCGCACCTGCACCTTCTCCCGCCGCGTCGCCCGCATCCTGGCTGGTGAACCCGTAGAACTGGCATAACCAATCTCTGTTCTGATCAGGTAAACTTCCTCGTCTTACCGACATCACCTGATCACATCAAAAAGCCAGGCAGAAGGGACTGCCTGGCTTTTATGTTTCAATACAAATTGTATAAAGAATCCCGGTTGAGATCAACCGGGATTTTTATTGCTATCTTGTTGGTTCGTCCATCATCGGTTCGTTCTTCTTCTGACGGTAAACGATG
>CAYWVP010000268.1:0-2153 GCA_964461605.1 uncultured Anaerolinea sp. | reverse complement strand
CCCATGCGGTCAAAGAGCATGCTGGAGTGGTTCTCGTCCATCGCAGCGCCCATCCACAGGCAGGCTTTGATGCCGTCGCCAGCGGTGGCCGTTTCCACGGGTTTGGTCATGATCATTACATCGGCCGGCTGCAGCGCGTTGAGCATGGCAGGGTTGCCCTGGTAACCGCCGGTGGAAAGGACGATGCCTTTTTTACCCACAAAGCGGACGAATTTACCTTCTTTGTTTTTCGCAATGGCAGCGGTGACCTTCTTGCCTTCGTGCTCGAACTTGACGAAGGGGGTCTCAAAGCGGATTTCTCCGCCCAGTTCCTCGATGTAGGCTTTCATGATCACTGAACCATCACATGATCCATCCGCCAGGTAGGCGCTGTGACCGGTGGGGAACTTGGGGTAAGAGGTGGGGTCAGCGAGATTGGCCTCGTAACCGCCTTCGTAAAGGAAGGAAGCTCCCTTTGATTCAAGCAGTTCGCCGATCCAGGTGATCGCCGCGCCGCTCTCTTCCGCCCAGATCTTTGCCAGGCGCATATCAAAGCGGTTGGCTGCGTAGAAAGCGTGGTTGTGGATGATGGCGGCTTTGTCGATCTCAACGCCTTCTTCCTTCTGCCATTTGGAACCGATCGCGCCCCAGTCATTACGCAGGGTGCTGACGGTGGTGTTCTTTTCCAGCACGATGACTTTCAAACCTTTTTCAAGACAGGAAGCCGCGATGTATTGGCCACCGGTACCGGCGCCGATAACGACGACATCGGTTTCAACGGTTTCAGCGATGTCCTTGACCTCAGGCTCGCTACCCAGCCAATCGACTCCACCAGCAGCAGCGTTACCCGCGGAGCTGGATGAATCGGCTACTTTCGGAGCGCAGCCTGCCAGAACTCCAGCGCTGGCCGCCAGGGCAGCTCCTTTCATGAAATTACGGCGTGAAAGATCAACTAAATTTTTCTTGCTCATCTTAATTCTCCTCTATGTAATTATTTTGGTGTTCTAATGGTTCTTTCATCTCTCTCACAAGAGTTAAGACTAAGCCAATGCGCAACGTTAGGAATATACACTCTACACTTAGTGTAGAGTCAAGGGGAAAATAAGGCTGAGGGGTGTTTCAGGTGGAAAATCTGATCAAAAAATTACAATTGTCATAGTCTCACGACCGTTCGATCGGGATCCACAGGTGATCGTGACGGACGAGTTCCCCTTTATTGACCGTGCTATAAAAGATGCGGCTGAGGGCGGGACCGGTTACCCTGTATTCATTTTGCTTGATAAACTCGCGGGCTGACTGTAGCTGCTCACTCGGGATGGTAAGCGCGGCGCTTGGGGTTACCACTACACGCAAACACTCACGCGCGGGAAAATACTGAGTCATCAGTTGCGGATCGAAGTTGATTTTCTCTGCGTAGCGTTCCTCAATGGCTGTTCCCCACAGGGTTGCCAGTTCTCCGCTCCCTGTTAAAAGGCTCTCAACCGGCAGCAACATGCAGGAATTCGTAAAGGGTCCGTGGTTGATCCATTCGTAAATAACCTGGAAGGATGGTATTCCTTTCTCGTCATCCCCCGGTTGCCAGAGTTTCATCCACATGAGCGCCGGCATTTGCTGGATGCTGCACCCTTCTGTCATCTGCTCAAGTGCATCAATATCAGCGACCTGCTGGTTGAGGAATTCCAGCAAGGCCTGCTTTTCATGAAGTTGTTTTTCAACGCACGCGGACTGGGTTGCAATGTGGCTTTTTAGTTCTGTAATATCGGCGTGCAGCAGCATCTCCACCGATTCCTGCAGCGAGAACCCGCACTCGCGGTATTTCCGGCAGATGAGCAGCCGCTGGAGGTCACTGAGGGAATATTCGCGATATTTCTCGTTGCTGCCGCGGGCAGGGGAAATGACCCCGGCTTCTTCAAAGAAACGGATCCCGCTGGGAGAAAAACCTGACAGTTTGGAAATTTCACCGATCTTGAACTTCATTTTGCACCTGTAATTGAAGTACAACTTTACAGTAAGTGTAGAGTTTCGTCAATGTAACAAATGTCCGTTAACAATAAGCCGGCACCCGAAAGGGTGCCGGATCTTATCGATCATGGAAATGTACTATTCCGGTTTATCTTCAGGTTTGGTGTATGCCATGGCAGCCATCTGCTTGTAGAGTTCCCATTTGCGTTGGG
>CAYWVP010000267.1:0-2166 GCA_964461605.1 uncultured Anaerolinea sp. | reverse complement strand
GCCAGCATCCAGTCCACGGGGGTCATGTTCGAGAAAAGCGAAGGTTCTTTGTCCATTTAGCTTGAGCCTGGTTTCCTTTTTGTTCAATCACTGCATTGACTGTTTTATTTTATCCTCAATTTACTGCAAATTGAGGCGTTTTTCCCGAAAAATGGAATGATCAAGAAGCGTCACTGCTTCAACTTTCTGAACAGTTCACAATGGTTGTTTCATATAAGTTCTTTTTTGCTACAATCTAATCAACCGGGGGGCAGGTGACGTCCGGATCATGAAGAGAAAGGACAGGAAGATGTCCGCGATTCGCAAATGGATTAATGATCACAAAGTGCTATCAGCTGTGATATTTTTGGGGGTGATTCTTCTTGCCGCCTGGTTGTTGGCGCTCTCCAATCTTGAACGATGGGCAGGTGCAGAAGGTGGAGCGGTCGCTGAGATAGATTCCATGAGCCAGGCTGAGCTTGAAACCGAGAAACTTCGCCAGGAAGTGCGCAAGTTGGCGACCGAGAACCGGGATCTTGCCAGTTCCTGGCAGAAAGTCTCCTCTTATGCCACGATTATCACCGTGGTGGTGGCAGTAATCGGCGCTTTTGCTACCATCTGGAAGCAAATCTCGGAAAGCAGGCAGGATAGGGAGCAGCGGGAAACTGATAGCCGCCGCCGCATGGACGATAAATTTACATCCATTGTCAAGGATCTGGGTTCAGACAATCCATCGCTGCAGGTAAGCGCTGCTGTTTCGCTGATGACATTTCTCAGGGAGGAGTACACCTCCTTTCACGAGCAGGTATACCTGGTCTTACTTGCCAACCTGAAGGTCAAACACGAAGTCCAGCTGAACCGGTTGCTCATCCAGGCTTTCACCAAAGCGCTCAAACTGCGTCTTGAGCGGCAGCCGGTTTCAGAAGGTGAACCTTTGGATCTGACGAATACCAGTCTGTACCGCATCGATCTTTCGGGATTGAACCTTCCCAACACGGACATTGCGTTTGCGGATATGCAGCTGGCGAATTTACGGGAAACTAACCTGTTTCGTGTCCGGGGTTACCAGGTGAATCTCTCCAAAGCCAGTCTCACCAGAGCCAATTTGGGTGAAGCCCGCCTGGGGGAAGCGAATCTCTCCAACTGCCATTTTCACGAGACCAACCTTGTTTCAGCCACAATGAAGAAGGCTAATCTAAGTGGAGCGGAGTTCTTTGAGGCGAAACTGCAGGCAGCGCGGATGGACGAGGCCAATGTCAGCGGCGCGCGCTTCGAACGTTCCGACCTCAGCGATACGTATTTTCTCGGTGCAACAATTCCGGATCAGACCTTGAAGTCGATCCGTAAAGCGTTGAATTGGGAAAAGGCGCACTTTGATGAAGAAACACTGGTGAGATTGGAGAAATTAAATTCCCAGTAATTTTGGAGCCGATAATGAAGAAAAGTGCTCGCAGGAACGATCACCACACCAACCAGACCTTTCGGTATGGTCAATCCGGTGTCACCCCTGCGAGCAATTTCATTCTACGGAATTTCGCATCGAAAGTCAATGAATATTCCTGCGTTGTAAACTGCCATACTTCTTATGGCAATTTACTCGTGTTGACGTGTCCGGAATTGAGTGGAAAAACCCATGGGACTTGATTACAGTTACCGTCTCTATTTTCACCGCAAAGATCTGTGGGACGTGCTTCAAGGGATCGCGGACATTTCAGTGCATACCAGTTTGCCTACGCTGGTGAATTTTCCTGATCACTTGCGTGCTTATCCGATCGAAGGCTGGGGAAAAGAGAAAAAGATCGTTACCTGGAATGATCCTGAGTTTGGGTTTGCTGTTTCGATCTATTTTGAAAAGGACGATGAAATTGTGGACTATTTGATGCGCTTGAACGGCAAAGATTTTAATGAAGACTCAATCAATAATCCTGCAGGGATACCGATCGGGTATGTTTATATTGACGTGTATAACGACTTGAACCGGTTTGAGGAGAAGGACTGGGATCCCGATATTGTACTGATCGATCTTGGCACGCCGGGGTCAAGTATGAGCGTACTGTTTTATGAGTCCCATTCGATCCGCACTCGATTCCAGGAACTATTGGAGCGCTACCAGGGGATCTGCGGGGTGTTGAACATGGAGGATTGCGGTTACGTGATCTGGCATAAGGGGCAGAGGTTGGATCGCCG
>CAYWVP010000266.1:0-2170 GCA_964461605.1 uncultured Anaerolinea sp. | reverse complement strand
GGCAGGTTGTTCTTTCCACTTAACTGGGCGGCCAGTTCACGGCCGATCACCAGGTGATCGATCAACGGCAGCATTTCCAGGTATTCCGGGGGCGGGTCAGGTTCAACATCCGCGATGACCGGGATACCCATTGAACGGGCGATGCGGGCGGCTTTGATCCCGCTGCCGCGTGAATTATCGTCAATGAAAAGGTAACGCGTGCGTGAGATCAATTCCGGGGTGATCCCATCTGCGGGCGGGCAGACGTTTCCGCCTGAGTGCAGGATCGTGCGTGTCTGATGGGTCCGGTCCACGATGATGATGGAATGATAAGGATTGCCCTGCGTGGTTTGCACACAGGCTGAGCAATCCACACCTTCCTTTTCCAGTTCACGCATGGTGAACATGGAAAGGTCATCAAAACCCAGGTGACAGCAGAAAGCGGCTTTCACACCCTGCCGCGCCGCGGCGACCATGGCGGTGGCGGTCTGCCCTCCGCCCTGTCGGGTGGATTCAAGAATATCTACTTTACTGTCCGGTCTGGGGTACTCCTCCACCAGGAGGAGATCGTCAACAGCTGCCGTGCCGATGCCAAGTATGTCCCATATCGCTGCCATGTTCGATCCTCGCTGTGGTTAATACTACCATAACCCGTATCGCGCCTGGTGTGCCTCGCGCTCCTAACAAATCGGTTGTCATTGCCAGATCAGGCGCAACCTTGCCCTGGAGCGATCTGTGTGCCAAGGGTCCGGGTCGAACACCCCGATTACTTTAGTAGGGCACGATATATTGAGCCTCTACTTTTAGGTTACCCGCCTGTATCCCCTTGACAGTCATGTTATACTTAATGTAAGAACAAATGTTCAATTTTTGCACCCCCGACTTTCTTCAAGATCAACCTGGCATCTTACACAACGTGATTCGTTTCGCGTTCGTTAATGCAGTTAACGCAACCATTTTTTCAATCTCCGCCATGTCTGCCAAGTTGACTTTACTCTCACCTCAAATTACAATAAATCATGCTCAGAATATCGATCAAATATCCCGCCATCGAACCATTCGAATAGGAGAAGAAGATGAAAAGATCCGTTTTATTGTTGTCAGTTGGGCTTATCCTTGCCCTGATCCTTTCCGCTTGCGCTGCGCCAGTGCCAACGGAAGCGCCGGTAGCACCTGCTGCTCCGGAAGCCCCGGCAACGGAAGCACCCGCCGCCACCGAAGCACCCGCCGCCACCGAAGCCCCGGTCGAAGAGATCACCCTGGTGGTCTGGGACCAGTTCTACCGCGATGTGGAAAGCCAGGTGATTGAAACACTGAACGCCGAGTTCGAAGCTGCCCATCCCGGTGTGAAGATCGAACGCGTGGTGAAAACACTGGATGATCTCAAGGTCACCCTCAAGCTCGCCCTGACCGAGGAAGATGGTCCGGATGTGGCACAGGTGAACCAGGGACGCAGCGACATGGGCGCGATGGTCGAAGCCGGTCTGCTGCTGCCGTTGAATGATTACATGACAACTTACAACTGGGGCGAACGCTTCTCGGCCTCCGTGGCCAGCCGCAATAGCTTCACCGAGGATGGCAAGACCTTCGGCTCAGGCAACCTTTACGGCGTCAGCCCCACCGCTGAGGTGGTTGGCGTGTACTACAACAAGACGCTCTTTGAGGCCAACGGCTGGGCTGTTCCCGCCACCTTTGACGAATTCGAAGCCCTGCTGGCGACGATTAAAGCTGCCGGTGTGACGCCGATCTCCTTTGGCTCACTGGACGGCTGGAACGCCATTCACGAGTTCAGCGCGGTGCAGCATCTGCTGGTCTCGTTGGATTACATCAACAATTTTGTTTACGGCGTCAACAACGTTTCCTTTGATACGCCTGAGAACCAGGAAGCCGCCCGCGTGATGCAGGATTGGGTGGACAAGGGCTACTTCACCGATGGATTCCCTGGCATCGGCTATGATGACAGCAACAAGACCTTCAAAGCCGGCGAGGGCGCCATGACCATCACAGGTTCCTGGTTGACCGGCGAACTGCTCACCGACACGGATCAGGAGTTCGGCTTCTTCCTGCTGCCCGCCAATCCCGATCAGACGCGCCTGGCGATCGGCGGCGTAGGTGTACCGTTCTCGATCCGCCAGGGCACTGCCCACGCAGACCTGGCGGCGGAATACCTGGATTGGATGATCAGCCCGCG
>CAYWVP010000265.1:0-2185 GCA_964461605.1 uncultured Anaerolinea sp. | reverse complement strand
CTGGCGTAAAGTTCGCGGCGCACGTTGCGCTCGATACGCTGCGCGCAGAACTCAAACCCGAAGTTGCGCGAGAACTGCAGTACGCCGCGCCCCAGCCCGCAGGCGATGATGATCCAGAAGATGCGCAGCAACTCCCGGGGATCGAACACCTCCGCGGCAACCACGTTGAAGGCGTTGCCGATCTGCACGCTGGCTACCGCCATCAACCCGGCGTTGCCCAGCGCACCCACCAGCGCGAGGAGCAGGATCCACCACTCATGCACCGCGTGCGAGATCACCCAGCGCACCGGTGAGCGGCGGTCAGTAGTATATTGCGGCGGAATGGTATATTCAGCAGTCGTAGTAGTCATAAGACCATTTCAATGTAATTTACGTTGCGGGGCTGTTCGCAGACAACGGGTTTTATTGTAATCCAAATATCCGGCTTGCGTGTACCGACATAATTACAGATTTATGAAGAAACAACTGTAGGGGAGGTTCATGAACCTCCCCTACAACCATAATATATATTTCAACCAGCTTGTTCTATTCTTTCCGCGGTTTTATTCCAATGGCGGTGGAACCTCGTACTCAAGCGCCGGAGGTAATTCACCGCTCACTGGTGGCGGGGTTCCGATCGGATGAAGGGTGCGGAAGGCGAGCGTCCAAATATTGGAGGTATACACCCCGAACATCCCGGCGAGAAAACTGACCGGTAAGAATACGACCGCCACAAAGAATGGCAGCGCCACAAGCACGGCGATGGAAACGGCGACCGCGGCCGGTACACTCAGACTTGCGAGCAGGTACGCCAACCCTCCGGGAAGCGCCGCCACCAGCGCACCGGGCAGAGCCAGCACGGCGTAAGCCGGGATAAGCAGGAAAAAGGCGAGCATCGCTGCGAAACCAAAAGCAATGCCCAGCCCCGTCTGCACCAGTCCGAGCACAACCGTTGCCCAGAACTTACCCTTGAACATCTGCCAGCCGCGCTTGAATGCTTCTCCGACCCTTAGATTTTCAAGTGTCACAAAGCGCGCCACGTACTGCCGCAGCAGCGACACCAGTACCATAAAGAGAATAAACGCCAGGAAGAACAGGCTGATAAAGATTACGCCCGTAATCGCCGCCGGCGAAAGATTCGTGGAGGTGCCTTCAACCAGCCGCCAGACCAATAAACCCAGCGCACCGATCAACAGGATGATGATGGTAAAAGCGGGTGTGCCGATGAGCAGGTCAACCAGGAAGAGCCGCCAGGCGCGCCCATCCCAGCCCAGCCGCCAACCCTCCTTGAAGGTCACCTTGTTACCGGTGCGGGCGTGATCATCCACCATGCGTATGACTGCGGTCTCGCTGGGATAACGTACCAGCGCAAGCAGCAACCCGATCAGCAGGGATACCCCGATAATAATCGCAACAATGGCGAACACTGAGCGTATGGCGCGCGCCTCAGTGGAAAACATCGGCACGATCGTGTCCTCAACCCAGTCCACTGACTCTTGCAGCCACTGCGGCATCTGCTCGTCGCTTTGCCAGGAGCCCCATTGTCCATCAAACCAATCCGAACCGGCAGTTGGCAGGTTGGCAGAACCACTTGCGCCACCACCGCCTCCTCCGCCACCACCGCCACCACCCCCGGCACCACCACTGAGCGCCAGCAGCAGGGCAAAGATCCACAGCACACGGTAGCGCCATAGGATGTTCCACGCACGACTTAATAGATCACCAATGTTGAACATGTCTGACCTCCAATTAAAAGCGATTCTTAACCATATACGTGAATCATCGAAAAATGGCGCAAAGGAGATTATTGTTTACAAACTTCACGAAATTAATAATCGTAGGGGCACAATATATTGTGCCCCTGGTACCACCAATTCTACTCCCCTGCCGGGGGTGATGCCGCGGGATCGCTCCAATCCACCCGGGTGATGCCCATGCCTTCGGTTGGTGCGAGCGGAGTATCACATAGGGCGGGTTCTGCCGTGCTGCTCACCTTCACCCAATCCACCAGCAGCGGATCTTTGATGTCGCTGCCGCGGAACAGGCTGATGCCCACCCGGCCGCTGTTGTGGGTCTCATCGTGACCCGCGGCGACCAGTGTGTCGTTGATGTAGAACTCCATGTCCCCGCCGTTGGCTACCACTTTGAGTGTGTTCCAGTCATAAGGCAGGATGGCGGAGGATTGCGTCCAGCCGACCAGGGGGGT